>JAWCKY010000029.1:0-9816 GCA_038851365.1 Hadarchaeales archaeon (SeqCode) | reverse complement strand
CCATGCTGAAGACCGCGCAGCGATGGCGGGCTGAAGTGCCGAGCGACTTCGAGTTCACCCTCAAGGCATGGCAGGCCATCACGCATCCGCCGACTAGCCCCACTTGGCGGCGAGCCGGCCTGAAGCCTACCGAGGCGCAAAAGGAGCGCTACGGCTGGCTCCGCCCGACGCGCGAGAACTTCGAGGCGTGGGGACGAACGAGACAGGTCGCAGAAGCTTTAGAAGCGAAAATTTGTGTGATCCAGTGCCCGCCGAACTTCAACTGCACGCAGGAGAACATCGAGAACATGCGGAAGTTCCTGAGCGAGATCGATAGGGGAAACCTGACCATCGCTTGGGAGCCGCGGGGCGATTGGAAGGAGCACCCAGACGAGATCTCGCGGCTGTGCGAGGAGCTCCAGTTGATCCACGTCGTCGACCCAATGAGGCGGGAGTCGGTTTCGAAGCACGAGATCGCGTACTTCAGGCTGCACGGCCTCAACCCACGAGAGTACGACTATAGGTACAAGTACTCGCTCGCCGAGCTCAAAACCCTCGCAGCTAAGATGAGGGCGCTCTCGCGAAGACACCGCGAGGTCTACATCATGTTCAACAACACCGAGATGTACTCGAACGCCGCCCAGCTCGAGAAGTTGTTGACCAGATAAAAAGTGGCGGGCCCGCCGGGATTCGAACCCGGGCCGCAAGCTCCGCAGGCTTGTGTCCTCTCTGGGCTCTAAGCTATCCAGGCTAGACTACGGGCCCATAATTAAATATGTGCCATGGGATTTTAACTTGGTCCATACCGAGCGGCCAAGGCGAGCGAAAACGTTAAAGCAGGTCCAACCAAGGTGGGTGGGGTCGCGATGATGGCCACGTGTACCTCCTGCAATCGCGAGATCGCGCCTGGCGATCGGGCGGTGAAGTTTCCCTGCCCCAGCTGTGGAAACTTCGAGATATGGCGCTGCGCGAAGTGTAGGAGGCTGAGCAATCCCTATCGCTGCCCATCCTGTGGGTTCGTCGGGCCGTAGGTGGTCGAATGGGGGAAGTCGCGGTAACCGTGAGGTTGATGCCGGAGAGCGTCGACGTCGACCTCTCGCAACTCGAGGCTGAGGTGAGGGCCCGCATAAGGGCCCATTCCGTCCAGCGTGAACCCATAGCTTTTGGACTCGAGGCCCTGCGGGTCGTGGCCGTCGTGCCCGACGCCGCGGGTGGAACGGAGCCCTTAGAGCGGGAGCTGGCCAACATAAAGGGCGTGGGTAACGTCCAGGTCCTAGACGTCAGGCGCCTCCTCTAGGAGCCGATATCCCTTTAGGCGATCAAATCCTCTCTCTTTCTCGGGTGGCTTGGTGATTCACGACCCCGCCGAGAGGGCCACCGTCGTCTCCATGCTGACGACCACCGCCATGGGGACCATAGAGGTCTTGGCAGGCGCGTTGTTCGGAAGCGTCGCGTTCGTCGCGGCCGGCATGGACGCCCTCTCCGACACCGCCACTTCGGCCGCGGTCTACGGTGGGCTGCTCGTATCCAAGCGCCCGGCCGATAGGGGTCATCCCTACGGGCACAGGCAGGCCGAGACGATAGCTCTACTCCTGCTCGCGGTGGCATTGGTGGCGGCGGGTGGCCGCATCGCATACCTCGCCGCTGGAAGGCTTTTAAGGGGTGGCGAGGTGGAGGCGACGCTCGAGCTCTTCATCCTGGCCTGCGCGAGCATCCCTGTCTTCACCGCGCTAGCTAGCTACAAGATCGCGGTCGGCAAGCGGACTGGTAACCCGTCCGTGGAGGCGGATGGCTATCACACGCTATCTGACTCCGTCTCGGTCATCGCGGTCCTAGTAGGGCTTGCTTTCGTCAGGTTGGGGTATCCGATCGCTGACCCGTTGGTGGCGCTCGGCATCTCCGCGCTCGTCGCGTGGTGGGGAGTGAGCTTGGGTCGCCGCGCGCTGAATATCATCATGGAGGCGAGCCCTGGAGAGGTGGTGATTTCCGAGATCAGGAAGGTCTGCCAAAGCGTTCCGGGCGTGAAGGGCTGCCACAGATGCCGGGCGAGAAAGGTTGGCTCCAAGATCTTCGCGGACCTACATGTGCTCGTCGACCCAGAAGTGAGCATGGATGACGCGCATGTTATAGCCACCAAGGTCGAACGAAGGCTAAGGGCGAGGGTGAGGGGGCTGGAATCGGTGGTGGTGCACCTGGAACCCGCGAAGGTGGCTAAGAGGGACAAGCTCGAGGGGAAAACATGAAGACGGTCGAGCAGGTCAGGGCGGAGATCCCCTTCCTCCGCACGGGCATCATCTACCTCGATAGCGCTGCGACCACGCCCACGCCGCAGCCCGTGCTCGAGGCGATGCTCGAGTACTTCCATGAATACAGCGCCAACGTGGGGAGGGGCTTACACCGCGCAGCTAGGAGGGCGACGGAAGCCTTTGAGGCGACCCGCTCCAAGCTGGCCCGCGTGATAAACGCCGAGCCCGAGGAGATCGTGTACACCAAGAACGCGACGGAGGCGATAAACATCGTCGCCCATGGCTTGCGGCTGGGAAAGGGGGATAAGGTCATCGCCACCGTGCTCGAGCACCACAGCAACCTCATCCCATGGCAGCGCCTCGAGCGCACGCGAGGGGTGGAGCTCGAGGTCGTTGGCGCCACCTGGGATTGCTTGATCGAGCCCAGCGAGGTCGACGCTGTCATCGACGACAGGACCCGCCTCATCACCATGACTCAAGTCTCCAACGCCGTCGGCAGCCTGCAGCCGGTCGAGGAGATCGGCAAGCTGGCGCGGGAGCACGAGGTCCTCTTCCTCGTCGACGCCTCCCAGGCGGTCGGCCACATGCCCGTCGATGTGAAGGCGATGGGCTGCGATTTTCTGGCCGCGCCCGGGCACAAGGGTCTGCTCGGACCTCAGGGCACCGGCTTCCTCTACGTGCGGAAGGATCGCTTCCGCGAGCTGGAGCCCCTACTGCTGGGCGGAGGCATCGTCGAGAGCGTGGACGAGCGCTCATACAAGTTGGTCGGGCCCCCCCAGGTCTTCGATGCCGGCACGCCCAACATCCCGGGCATCATAGGGCTCGGCCGAGCGGCGGAATACGTGCTCGAGATAGGAATCGAGCGCATAGCTGAGCGAGAGCGGGAGCTGACGGCCAAGATGCTGGAGATCGGGGAGATCGAGCAAGTTCAAGTCTATGGGCCACAGGAGCTAAGGGCGAGAGGAGGCGTGGTGAGCTTCAACATCGAAGGCATTGGGCACCACGACGTCGCCGCCATGCTGGATGAGCTCGCTGGCATCGCGGTCCGCTCGGGTCATCATTGCGCTGAACCCACCATGCGACACTTGGGCGTGGACGGTACCGTCCGAGCCTCGGTACACTATTTCAACCTTGAGGAGGAGATCGAGAAGTTCATCGCGGTGGTCGAACAAATCGCGAAGGAATTTGGAAAGTAAAAAACTTTAAGCGCTTGCGCGTCCCTTTGATGGCGGGTTTGAAAATGTGGGAAGCTACACGCCTGCGAGAGATCCAGCCCTCCTTCGTGAGGCGCCTTTTCGACCTCGCCACGGGTAGCCCCGATGTCATAAGCCTAGGCGTGGGCGAGCCCGACATGGCCACGCCTCGACATATATGCGAGGCGGCCAAGCGGGCACTGGACGAGGGCAAGACGCACTACTCCCCAAACGCTGGCATCCTCGAGCTCCGACAAGCCATAGCCGAGCGCTACTCGAACGAGTATGGCCTCGACTACGACCCAGAGGAAGAAGTAATGGTGGTGGTGGGCTGCACCGAGGCGATCTTCTGCGCCCTCGCCGCTTTCCTCGAGCCCGGCGACGAAGTGCTAGTTCCGGACCCGGGCTACATAACCTATGCCCCTGCGGTTAGGATAGCCGGCGGACGACCCGTGAGCGTGCCCGTAAGCGGGCCCGACTTCTGGATGCGTCCGAAGGAGGTGGAGCGGGCGATTACCGAACGCACGAAGATGGTGATGCTGAACTTCCCCAGCAACCCCACCGGCGCCGTGATGCCCAAGCGACCGCTGCGTGAGATCCTCGACATCGCCAGCGAGCATGACCTACTCGTTATATCCGACGAGATTTACGAGAAGTTCGTGTACGACGGGTTCGAACACGTCTGCCTGCCCGCGTTAGGGGCGACGGAGCGCATCATCCTCGTGAACGGCTTTTCGAAAACGTACGCCATGACCGGCTGGAGGGTGGGCTACATCTGCGCCCCCAAGGATCTCATGCGGGCCATGTTCAAGGTGCACCAAAACGTGACCTCTTCGACGAACACGCCGGCGCAGTGGGCCGCGCTGGAGGCACTTCGCGGGCCCCAGGACTTCGTGCGCGAGATGGTGGAGGAGTTCGACAGGCGCCGCAGGCTGGTGGTAAGGCTCCTGAACTCCATCGAGGGCTTCGAGTGCCCGACGCCGCAGGGCGCGTTCTACGCTTTCCCCAGCGTGAATGGGCTTGGCCTGAGTTCGGAGGAGCTGGCCAACTATCTATTCGAACGGGCGAAGGTCGTGACCTCTCCGGGCACCGCCTTCGGCCGCCATGGCGAAGGCCACCTCCGCATCTCGTACGCGAACACGCAGGAGAACATCAAGCTCGCGGTGGAACGCATAAAGCAGGCGGTCGAGGAGCTCCGCTCGCGCGGCCGCGGATGACTTAAATACAAATGTATTCAACTATTTAACTGTCTCACATGTCGAAAGTTTACACCATAACTTCGGGGAAGGGCGGCGTCGGGAAGACCACCGCCACCGCGAATTTGGGGGTTTGCCTGGGGGAGATGGGCAAGAAAACCCTCGTCATCGACGCCGACCTCGCCATGGGGGGCATAGCGATGGTCTTGGGCTTGGGCGAGACCTACGTGACGCTACATGAGGTGCTGGGAGGCAAGGTGAACGCCGAGAAGGCCATCTACTCCGCTCACGGGATCGACGTCATGCCCTCCGGCCCCTCCATAGGTGGCTTCCTAAGCGCTGACCCAAATAAGCTTGAGCGGGTGGTGGAGGAGCTCGTGAAGGGCTACGATTACATCCTAATAGATGCCCCTCCCGGCTTGAACAAGTACAGCCTCGCCCCCTTGCGGGCGGCCGACGAAGTCCTGCTGATCACCACGCCCGACCCGCCAGCCGTGGAGGCCGCGGCCAAGCTTTGCACCGTGGCGGAGGTTATGGAGGCGAAGGTCGGCGGCGCCATCGTGAACAGGGCAAGACGGGCCTCTTTCCTCAGCAGGTTGATGGGCAGCAAACCTGCGAAAAACATCGACATCGAGGGCAGGTTAAAGGTCCAGGTCTTGGGCACGATCGAGGAGGACCCGGCCGTCGTCGAGGCGACTAACTTGAAGAAACCCGTCGTCGTGTACAAGCCGAAGAGCCCCGCCTCCAAGGCGCTCCGAGGCCTCGCGGCGAAGCTTACCCTCTGATCGAGCAAAGTTAAAAGTTCTGGCGGGGAAATTGAAGATGATGATATGAAGGTGAAGGTGATCCCCTCGGGAATAAGCTCGCTCGACGGGCTTTTGGACGGTGGCTTTCCAGCTGGCTCGCTTGTGCTGCTGCTCGGCGAGATAGGGTCCGGCAATAGGGAATTTGCGATGAGCTCCCTGATCATGCTCGCGGCCATAAAAGCTGGCCACCTCCCCCCGCCGCACGAAGCCAACATCGTGCTTCCGAAGGAGATATGGTGGGTCACCCTGACCCGCTCCCCTTCTGACCTCATGAACGAGGTGGCGATGAGCCTGGACAAGGACCTTTACGCGCCCTTCGAAAAGCGGGTGAAGTTCGCCGATCTCTCGAAGGACTACTTCATGACCTCGCCGGTGCCGCTGGAGTGGGTGTCGGAGGAACTGGCTGCGAGCAAGAGGGCGGAGAAGCTTGCCTCGCTGGCCGATGCCCTAGCCGGCCTCAGGATGGCAATGGGCGGTCCCCCGACCAAGCCCAAGGGGGCGATCAAGTCGCTCGCCGATTTCCTTTCCAAGCATGCGAAGGGCAATGTGGTCTTTATACATAGCCTCACCGACCTCGCTAGGCTGTACTCCGACACCGAGGCTAGGCAATACGAGTTAATGCTCTTCCTCCGCGGCCTCCAGCGGGCGGCAAAGGGCTGGGGCGGCCTCATCTACACCGACCTCACCGCCAACCTATTCGACAAACGCATGGAGGAGGAGATCGCTTCATGCGCGGATAGCGTGTTGGTCTTCGAATGGGAGAAGGCCGGCCCGATACAGAGGAGGAGGTTACTTTACTTAAAGAAGTTCTACGGGCTCTCCACGCGCCCGGAGGTGCTCACGAGGTTCGAGGTGAACATCACGAGTTCGACGGGCTTATACATCGTCAGACCCGAGGTGATCGAAGGGCTACGCAGATGAGGCATCGGCGATTCAAAAGGCTAAAAACGATGGGGATCGAAGATGAGTTTGAGGTGAAGGGTTGAGGTCGACCGGAGTTGGCGTCAGCCAGCTTAAGGACCCCTTCGCGGCTGGTAAGGAGGCAGCTTCGCAGGCCATCGAGGCAACTGCCGGTCGCCCCGTGGGCTTGTGCTTAGTATTTTCCTCCTCTAGGTACAACCCTGAAAAACTCCTGGAAGGCGTGAAGTCGGTGTTGGGCCCCGTACCCATCGCAGGATGCACCACGGCGGGCGAGATAACCCCTGCTGGCCCACTCGAGGGATCGGTCGCGGTGATGGTGATCTCCGCCGACGTCGCGAGGGCTGGCATTGGGCTGGGTAAAAGCGTGGGGAAGAAGCCAAGGGAGGCGGGGAGGGAGGCCATCTCCTCGGCGATCAGGGACCTCGGATATCCGACGCTGTGCCTCGCTGCCCCAAGCCTAGAGGAGAGGCTACCGGGCTACGTGCCCTTTTTCGTGCTGATGTTCCCGGATGGGCTCTCCGGGGAGGAAGAGGATATCATCGAGGGCATGAAGGACGTGCTCGGGAACTACTTCCCGATCGTCGGGGGCTCGGCCGGCGATGACCTAAAGCTCAAGCGTACCTATCAGTTCTGCACCGAGGGCGTTTTCACCGATGCCGTCGTGTGCGTGCTCGTGGCGACCAACCACCCCGTTGGCTTCGGAAGCAAGCATGGGTGGCGCCCTCTCGACAGACTAGCTTTGGTCACCAAGTCCTCGGGGCGCGTGGTGAAAGAGCTCAACCACAGGCCGGCTGCGGAGGTGTACGCCGAGATGCTCAAGGTTAGCTTCGAGGACCTGCGGGAAGGGGTGATCGCTTGGAGAGAAGGCTTGAGCAACCCCTTGGGCATGCCGGACCTGCTCGGCGAGGTCTGGCTCAGGCACCCGCAAGCACTGCTGAAGGATGGGAGCATTTCGTTCTTCTCTAGAGTGCCGGAAGGCGTTGCATTGAGGCTGATGCATGGACGTAAGGAGGACCTCATAAAGGCCGCTCGAGATGCGGCCTCGGAGGCATTGGAAAGTTGCGGCAAGCCGCGGGAGATCGAGGCCGCTATAGTGTTCAACTGTGTAGCGCGGTATAAGTTCCTAGGGGAAGAAGGCGCAAAGGAGGAGGTGAGGGAACTTAAAAAAGTCTTGGGCGATGTCCCGTTGATCGGCTTCTATACTTACGGAGAGCAAGGTTTCACCCCTGGAGGCATGATCGGCCATCGGAATCAGACCATAACCATGTGCTTGATCGGCCGCCGTTGATGCATCTCGATTTGTATTTAACTACACATTTTTCGCCGGTAAACTCGCCGTTTTATTGTCAAATAATCAGCATGCTTTTAAATATCATTGTTTTATGTGCTTTGAGGGGGTGAATACTGAAATGGGCGTCGGGATCATCACACATGTCGATGTCGATGGCATCTGTTCCGCGGCAATCGCAAAGATAGCTTACCCCGAAGCCGACGTGGAATTTGAGGAACCGATGACCCTCGGCAAAAGGTTACGCGCGTTGCCTCCAGATTGGGGGACCGTTATTATCCTTGATTTAGGAATCGACGTGGTGCAGAAGGAAGAGATCAAAAACATTTTTCGCGAGCTATCGAAATCACGTAAGATCATCTACATCGACCATCACCCCCTTCCACCCGGGATAAACCGGAGGACCTTACGCTGCCACGCATTTGTACATGCAACGGACGTCAGCACCTCCGAGCTAGCGCTGAAGTATTTCAAGCCCCCCGATTCGTTGGAATACATCGCGCTCTTAGGGGCCATCGGCGACTATCAACAACATACCCCAACCATGCGCAGGTTGATGGCGAGGCACTATTGGAGGACCGCATATTTGGAGACGTTTTTGCTGGAGGGTGCGCTCGAGGTCAGCAGGGGTGACACCTATTTCAGAAGGGGGTTGGTCAAGGGTCTTTCGCAGGGACTTTGGCCATCAGACATCCGGGAATTGTTGAGCAGGGCATACTTAGGCCTGAGCCAGGAGATGATGTTGAAGTCCTATGTCAAGAGGAACGCCAGGAAGATCGCGAGGAACATCGCGGTCGTGAACGACGTGCCCTTCATGGCCACGGGAAAGGCCGCTTCGTATTTGGTGCAGGTGACCGATGCCGAGATCGGCATCGCGACCTTTCTGGACGGAAACTTCGTGCGGCTGAGCGCCAGAAGGGCCAAAGATTCGGACGTGAACTTGCGCAAACTGATAGGCGGCGCTGCCTCAAAAGTCGGTGGCTTGGGCGGTGGACACCCAGCGGCGGCGGGAGGCGTCGTCCGGGTCGAAAAATTCAAGGATTTCTTAAAAGCGTTGAAGAAAGGGGCTGCTCGCAAGGCTACGCTAGAACGTTCGGAAGGGGAACGTCCCAGTCGCCCTCACGGAAACCCGAGGCTCGGTCGAGGGGATGCCCCTGCGAGCTTGGGCGCGAGGATCGTCCCAACCCTCCGTCAGCGATGGGCGGAAACGCCGGACTATCGCTCTATTGAAAACCCGCCGCGCCAAGCGTGACCTAGGAATTCAAGTGCGACCTGAAAAAAAATTAGGCGAGACTTACCTCGATCTCGGTAACCTTCTCGTAGTAGAAGATGTCCTTTACGCCGGGAGCCGTGTCCTTGCCCAAGATGGTGAGCCTGAGCGAGCGGTTGTCGAAGGTCGCATGGTAGCCCTTGGCGTTGAGCTCCCTCGCCAGCCAGGAGAGATACTCGGCCCAAGCGTCCTTGTACGTCGAGTTAACCCTCACGACGACGTTCTCGCGGGGGCTGTTCTCTACCTCGTAGTACGAGTTCTCCTTGGCAAGCAAGATCGTCGAGGTGCCCGTCGAGCTGATCGAGGAGTCGAACCGCTTGATCCTGATGAGGTGGACCTCGACGCGGATGTTATCTCCTGGCAAGGGGTTGCCGAACGCGTCCCTGTTGTCGACGACGACCAAGCCCACGTCCTCGAACCTCGAGACCATGAAGCTGGCATCGCCCTGCGCCAAGATGACGGCGCCCAGCTCGTACACCCAAGTTTGGTCGACGTAGTAAGCGTTGTTCGCGTCGAAGCGGATGAGGCCGTGGCGCAGGTGGTGGAGGGATGGGATCTCGAGCGATATCAGCCTGCCGAACTTCGCGGACCAAGAGGCTTTACCCCAGCACTGTAGCCTGTCCGTATGGGTGCCCTCTTCTAGCGCCTTCTCGTCCATCACGAAGAAGCTCTCCCAGTCGGACGAGGTCTCCCCCACGAAACCCAAGTCCTGAGAGTTCTCGCCGTCGGTCAAGAACCTACATCCAACCTGCTGCACGGGGTGCAGCTGAAGGTGCACGGTGCCCAGCAGCAAGTGCTCCTCCGCTTGGCTCGAGTAGGTGTTGACCACTTGCGATAGCTCGCCCTCGATCTCCGCGTAATAGTGATTCTGCAGTTGGCTCAGCGGGACTGCCGCTACGTGGGCGTACCTGATCTTC
>JAWCKY010000028.1:0-12869 GCA_038851365.1 Hadarchaeales archaeon (SeqCode) | reverse complement strand
GGTCCTCCGCTCGGGCAAGGAGCTAGGGGAGCGGACGAGGATGGTCTGCTCCCCCAAGGGAACCACGATAGAAGGGCTCAAGGTGCTGGAGGAGCGAAAGGTCAAGGAGGCAATAAAAGAGGCGGTCAAGGCCGCCGCGAGGAGGGCGAGGGAACTCTCGAGATGAATTATCCCGCTCCCGCCTGCTCGGCCTTTGCCTCCTCCAACCGCTTTTTTATCTGGGGCGGCAACTCCTTCGCCCTCTCGAACGCGACCCTCAGCTCGGCCAGCGCCCGCTCGAGCACCGCCTGAGGTGGAGCAGCTACCTTGTGCCTCCGGGTGCGGTCCTTCTCGTACACTACCTCCTCGAACCTGATCGTGTGGATGTCCCAGAGGTAATCGCCCACGAAGACTATGGCTATGTATATCCTCTTGGTCTCGGGGTCCTCAAAGTGCTTCTCCGCCAGCAGCAGGGTGTAGGAGATAAACCAGTCAAACTCCTTCTCGAGTACTTCGAGGAACTTTGGAGCGTTGACGCTCTTGCCCAGCAATTCGACCTCCATGGAAATCCCTTTGAATTTCACCGCGCCATCATTTAAGGATATTCGGTGATATAGGAAGTCGCAGATCGCTATGGCCAAAACGCTTGACCTCGACGTGGAGGACGTGCTCAGAAAGCTGCTCTCAGGGGAACTCACGGTGAAACAGGCGAAGCGCCGCCTAGCGGCGATCAACGTGAAGCGCATCGCAGACCTGGCGAGGCTCGACACCCGCCGAGCCATAAGGGCGGGAGTGCCCGAGGCGATCTTGGCGGAGGGCAAGAGCCCTAAGGACTCGGCGAGGGTGGCGATAGCCATGGCTAGGGAAGCCGGCTACGCACTGATCACCCGCGCCGGAAAGGAGCATCTGGAGGAGCTGAAGGCCCGCCTGCCCAAGGGCTTTGAGCTCGAGTACAATGAGAGGGCTAGGACGATGGTGGTAAGGCGCAGGGGATACGCCTTCCCCAAGGCCGGCAAGATAGGCCTGCTCGCGGCGGGTACGGCGGATATCCCGGTCGCGGAGGAGGCCTCGGTCGCGGCGCGGGTGATGGGGTGCGAGGTTCTGAAGGCATATGACGTGGGCGTGGCGGGGATCCACCGTCTCTTCGAACCCCTCAAGCGGATGATCGACGAAGGCGTTGCGGCGATCATCGTAGTCGCTGGCATGGAGGGAGCCCTGCCCTCCGTCGTCTCCAGCCTCGTCGACGTGCCGGTGATAGGCGTGCCGACGTCCGTAGGCTACGGCGTCGGTGCGGAAGGCATAGGGGCACTGGTGACCATGCTCCAGTCCTGCTCGCCTAAGCTGGCCGTCGTCAACATCGACAACGGCTTCGGGGCGGGGGTATTTGCCGCCTTAATAGCCAGGCTGGCCTCGCGAGGGGACAGGCGATGAACACCGTGGTGCTCAAGGTCGACCCTCGGCAGCCCGAGCCGGAGAAGATCCGCGCGGCAGCCGAAGTGCTCAGGAAAGGTGGTCTGGTGGCATTTCCGACTGAGACCGTCTATGGACTTGGAGCGAACGCGCTCGACGAGAGGGCGGTGCTGAGGATCTTCGAGGCGAAGAACAGGCCCGCGGACAACCCCATCATCGTACACATCGCCGAGAAGGAGGACATCTACGTGCTGGCGGAGCAGGTGCCGGAGATCGCTGAGAGGCTCATCGACAGGTTTTGGCCTGGCCCCCTAACGCTGCTCTTCCTAAAGTCTGAAGCCGTGCCCAAAGCGGTCACCGCCGGCCTCGATACCGTGGCGATTCGCATGCCCAGCCACGCCGTCGCGCATGCGCTGATAGTGGAAGCGGGAGTGCCGGTCGCCGCCCCCAGTGCTAACCTCGCCGGAAGGCCCAGCCCAACGAGCGCCGAGCACGTGCTAAGGGATCTCTCGGGGAGGATAGAGATGGTGATAGACGGCGGGGAGATAGGCTATGGCGTGGAGTCGACGGTGTTGGACTTGACAACCGAGCCGCCGACGGTGCTGAGGCCCGGCCCGGTGACGGTGGAGGAACTCAGGGAGCTCATAGGCGAGGTCGAGGTCCACCCAGCCGCGAAGGCGGAGGCGCCCTTGGAGCAGGTCATCGCTCGCTCGCCGGGCATGAAGTACCGCCACTATGCCCCGCTGGCGGAGATGATAGTCGTAGAGGGTCCGATCGAGGAGGTCTGTCTCAAGATTCAGGAGCTCGTCGACGCTCGCAGGCGGCTGGGCGAGAGGGTCGGGATCATGGCCACTGAGGAGACTGCGGCGAGGTATCGGGCGGACGTGGTGAAGGTCGCCGGCAGTAGGCGTGACCCGAGAAGCGTGGCCAAAAACTTGTTCAGGCTGCTGCGCGAGTTCGACGCTGAGGGCATTGACCTAGTCGTCGCCGAGGGTCTGGAGCCCGTGGGCATAGGGCTAGCGGTGATGAACAGGCTTAGGAAGGCCGCTGGCTATAACATCGTTCGAGTGGGGTAAGCTGGATAGCTACTCGGACCTAGCCTCCGGAGCTTCAGGCTTCTTGTACGCGTCCCTGACCACTTTCAATATCTCGTCCAGGTGGTTCATCACCGCCGTGAAGTCTGCCTTGGTGGGGTGATACCCCGAGCTAGGCAGCCTTCGCCGCGTGAGGAAGTTCATGTACTCCGTCAGGTACCTTCTCACTTGTCCTGCGGGCGTGGCATCCCGTGCTAGGGCCTTGCCGACGAGGAGGTGGTAGACCCTCCTAGCCTCTTCCAACCTTCCCCTCCTCGCGTTATCCCTCGCCTCCTTCAGCAGCTCACTCAGGGTTTTCTCGTCCTCCAGAGCGAGGGGCGCCACCAAAAACTTGCGGAGGGACCGAGCATAGGGCTTATCCTTGAGCTTTGGCTCCAGCGTATCAACGAGCGCGCACAGCGCGCAGGTACAGGGCGGCGCTTTTGGTTCTTCTTTCTTCTTTCGGAATGGCCAGATGATCATTGCATCGAAGTAAACTACGGGCCCATATTTATATCGGTTTCTCGGCCCTTCCGCGCAATGGACGGCAGCGACTTTTAGGCCCGAACCTCAGTCTATTTAAGACAAGGGGAAAAACAAGTTGCGGCAATAGGATGAGGAAGGTGATCATCGCTGCTGCCTTGGTTTTGGTCATTATCGCCGGCTCAGCTTTGCTGATCCTCCGAGAGAAGAAACCCAAGGAAGAGGAAGAATTCCCCTATAACTTCACCCGCGAGTGGCTGAAGAAGGGAAACCTGTGGGTATTCGACCAACCCCCCATAGAATATCTTAAGGAGATAGGCGCCACGGGCACCACTTGGTCGGTGTACTACCTGGGGTTGAACGAATACGATAGGGAATACGTAAACACGTTGCACCGTAACGGCTTCGTGGTCTGCTCGGGTCCCCCCACCGTCCAGTCCGCTTGCACGGACAACGAACAGCTAATTAAAGAAGCGTGCGAGAGAAACATTTACGGCGATCCCCTCCGCTTCCTAGGGCTGGAGCAATACGCGATGTGTAGCAACCATCCCCTCTGGCGGGAATTCTTGATGAAGAGGTTCGAGGAGCACGTCGATGGTGGTGTGGACGCCATCCTCATCGATGAGATCGGGGATACCGGCGCTTTCTGTGACTACTGCATGCAAGCCTTCAACTCCTATTTGGCCGAGCATCACTCCGAGGAAGAGCTGCGCTCGCTCTTCGGGATAGAGAACCTGTCATCGTTCAACTATAGACAGTACCTGCTTCAGCACGGCGCGACGAGCGAGTGGGAGGACCCGAACCCAAAGCTCCTGCTCGAGTTCTTCCAAGCCAAGTACTCGGCCAGGGCGGATTTCATCAGGGAGCTCATCCAGCATACGAAGGGTTACGCGGGGAGGGAGCTACTGATAGGCGGCAACCTCTACGGTCTGAGCCCCAACCAGCAGATCTACGTGCCCTACCTGGACTTCGCCATCTTCGAGATGCCAATAATGCCCGAAGAGCACGAATGGCTGGATTACCTCAGGCCTCTCCCGGGGAAGCACCTCACCACTTACTTCCTAGCCGAGGCGATCGCCCCCGAGAAGCCGTTCACGGCCTTTCCCGATGTCTTTGATCTCGCCAAGCTCTCAGAGGACGAGTGGTGGCTCTGGAGACATTGGCTCGCCGAAGCCCGCGCCTGCGGCGCCTCGTTCCTGATCCCGTACCAAGCGTATACCTATGGGGGTGGATCCTATACTTTGGCCGCGGAGAAGATCTCCCCCTACATCAAGTTCTTCACCGAGCATCCCCAGTACTACGAGAACCTGGAGCGGATCGCCAGCGTGGCGGTGCTCCACGACCTTCACTCTACTCTGACCAACGAGTTCCCGTGGCTCGCGGATCTCTCATGGCGTAGCTTTCAGCGCGTAGGGGCGATGCTACAGGAGGCCCACATCCCGTTCGAGGTCGTCTACAGGGGCGACGGCAAGTTCGTGCGGAAGCAGCTGACGCTGGAGGAGCTGCGGAAATATGAGGTCGTGATCGTGCCCAGGGGCTACGATCTGGATGAGGGAGCACAGGACCTACTCTCGCGGTATTCGATGCTCGGCGGGAGGGTCTTGAGGTGCGATGAGCTCGCCGACGATTTCGCCCTCGTCTCGACCCTAAAAGGCATGGGGTTAGACTTCGGCCTGGAGACGAACGCCTCGGAGCAGCTTGGGATGGTGGTGTACAGGAGGGGTGACTCGCTCCTTGCCCACCTTATAAACTATGAATACAACCGAGGAGCGCGCGATTTCTCGGACCAAAGGAACGTGGAGGTGACGCTGACGATACCCGCAGGGGTAAGCCTCAAGGGTAGGGAGCTGAGGCTGGTGAGCCCGGACGCAGATGAGATGGTACTGGACTTCTGGGTAAGGGACGGAAAAGTCACATTTACAGTACCCAACGTCCACTGCTATTCCATCGCATCGTTCGAGTGAGGGAAAAATCCAGAAATTTCCAGACGCGTTTCCGTGAAGAAGGTATAGTGGTGCGGCCGGCGGGATTTGAACCCGCGTCACAAGCTTCGCCCTGCGTGTGGCAGGCTCGTGTCCTTTTGGCGGCGCCCCCGCGCCAAGACCAGGCTAGACTACGGCCGCACCGAAAAAAATTATGTCGCCGCAAATTAAACCTTTGCCCATCCGCCGCCCAAAGTCACCCTACGAGAGCAGCGACGAACTGCCCACTGACGAGGGCACCGACGGTGAACACAGCCATGGCGATCGGCAGCGCTCGGGCGATGATGACGCGCTTTTTTAATGATACTTCGACTACTGAGATCTCCACCGCGCAAGAGAGCAAGATCATCGTGAGGAGCAAGACGTAGACCCCGAGCACCAAGAGGAACGAGGGAGGCGAGAGCGATTGACCCGAGCTCAGAAAAGGGATGGAGGAGGCCTTGCTCGACAATGCCAGTTGAAGGCGGGCGGTCACGGAGGCGATCAGCGGGGCGAAGAATAGGGCGACCGAACGCATCGACGCCGCGACCTCACCCAGTGAGTGACGCACCTCCAGCTCGAGCCGCCTCATCGCCTTTAGATGATCCGCCATGCGAAGCACCGCCTCGCCCGCAGCCCTGTTGCTGCGCTCGATGACCTCGACGAGCAAGCGCATCGTGGCCTCTATGGTCCTCGAGCGGACCTCGTGAAGGGCCCCGTGTTCCTCGTCGAAAAGTGCTTTACGAAGCCCCATCCCCCCGAACTTGATGTTCGCGGAGACTCTCGAGAACAGGCGGGATATCTCGGCCCCCCTCATCAAGCTCGCCACGCTCTCGAAGGCTTCCTCCGCCGGTTTACCCTCCGCTATCCTGTTGCCCAACTGCACCAGCGAGTCGCAGAACTCCTCCTCCATCCGCTCCACCCTCGCTCGCCATTCGTACGCCTCTGCGCACGAGAGGTGAAGGTAGGCCGCGACGCCGATCGAGATGCCCCAAAGGCAGGAGAGCGCTCGCGCATCGCCGGTCCCGAGTAAAAAACCCGCAAGCACGGGCATCGCGCCCAGCGCTGAGGCGAGCAACCCGGCCCTGGCACCACGTGCCGCAGCTGGAGCTGAGGGCACTGGAAAGGCGACCGGACGCCTCGATAGGACGCGCCTGCTTAGCGCGTAAACGGCGGCAGGCAGCAAGACGCAATAGATCGCCGCGACCTCCCAGACATCAATCCTTACGTCGACCGTGGCTAGCACCGGCAGGACGGCGAGAAGGGCAAGCGGCAGAAGCACGCCTATGCTGTACACCACCGAGGTAGATAACTGCAGCCCCGACGCGAAATCCTGCATCTGCTCCCGCACGCCCTCGAAGCTCACCTCGACGGCCTTGTCCAAGAGGTGAAAGCGGTTGGTCTCCGAGCGCTCTGCCGCCGACCCCCCGATGAGGTATAGCGATCGCTTGAGGCCACCACACCACCTACCCCATCTTCGCCCGAACCGCTCCAGCGCCTCGCTGACGTCGGCGGCCGCGCGCAGGTAGACATGCATGAGCGCTTCTCGGAGGCTTCGTCCGAGCGGCCCATCGATGCACTCCGCGGCGAAGCTTGCGGAGCGCTCGAGGTTAGGCGATATCTTCATCGACATCGACATATAGCTGATTAAGATAGGTACCTCGCCAAGCCCGCGGACGCGCTCTCGCTCGGCGCGCCAGCTGGGATACCAGCCCACGGATACAAAGGCGAGCGGAGGCAAAGGGAGGGCGGCGAGGATGATGATCGGCCGGTCAAACGTTAGACAAGCTGCGATAACCGCCGCCGCCAGCAGGGCGGACGCTAGGAGGGCAAGCAGCGAAAGCGCGACGACTTCGTCCGGCTGTACCTCTAGGCCGACCAGCTCCAGGTTCTCCCGCAGCTCGTCGCTCCCGAACTTCGCGCGCCGGAGTGCCTTGAACCCGCCGGCCCACCTGCAGGCCTTTGCGTAAAGTACATCCAGCCACCTCAAGCTCAACCCTCTGGAGCGCGCGGCGCCAGCTGGCGCGGCGAGAGCTCGCGCCCAAGCCACGCTAGCCAACCCTCAAAAACCTCGTCGTAGTCTATGGTACCGTGCCTTAGCTGTTGCTCCAGCAAGGAGTGGTAGGCGAGATTTGATCGCATCACAAACCCGGCCTCTAAGATCTCGAGGTTGCCCAGCTCGCGCGCCGCCCTGATCAACTCCTCGCAGATCTTTGCCCTGAGGTTGAGGTTTTTCGAAAGCTCGCTAGGCTTGGTGCCCCATTTCCTCGCGATGTCCGTGATCACGCGGGACTTGAGCCCCGCGAGCGCGCGCGCTGGCTTGAGCTCGTCCGTCGCTGAGTCATAGCTCATCAGGTCCAAAAACCCGCCCTCGCTCACGGGGTCCTCCCGCCACCCGTCCCTGAGCTCCGTGATCTGCGTCACCCTCCTGCTGCGGGCGACGCCGCCCAAGCGCCTGATGAGCGATGCGACTACTATGACGTCCGTCGCCTTGAAGGAACTAGGAGGGATGCCTAGGTCCCTGACTACCCTCTCGAAAACGTCGCGGGCGCTAGCGCCATGGATGGTGCCCATGACCGAATTCCCGGCCGCGCCTATGCGCATCGCCTCGTACAGGCATGCCGCCTCGGGCCCGCGGACCTCGCCTATAACAAGCACGGACTCGCCCAGCCTGAGGGCCGCGCGGAGCGCATCCTGAGCGCTCACCTCGACCTCGCTCGCCGAGACCGCCGCCCGGACGCGGAGGGCTTGCACCTTAAAACCCAACGAGCGGAGCTGGGCGATGGGAAGCTCTGCCGTATCCTCGAGCACTATGATCCTAAATTTGGGCAGGATCTCCAACAGCAGGGCCCCAAGCAACGAGGTCTTCCCGGCCCCCCTGCTGCCGGTTACGAGCAGCGAGGTTTGCCCGTCGACGAGCAGGCTGAGAAGGCCGGCGGCATGGGGCGTGAGGAATCGCGCGCGCACGAGCTGGGGGAGCGTCCAGGGCGTCGGCTTGTGCCTGCGAAGGGCGAAGGCCGTGCCCTCTGGGCTCAGCGGGCGCCCTATCGCGGTGACGCGCACGTCCCGCAGGTCGAGGTCCAGCACGGGATCGGCCTCCGAGAAGGGTCTACCGCTCATGGCCCGAAACTTGGAGACGAGCGATTCGACATCGCCGGGCGTGAGGTAGATGTTGCTCACGCTCTCCTCGAAGTCGCGGTGGTAGATGTGGACCGGGGTTCTGCCAACGGGGGCGTCGATGTAGACGTCCTGCACCCTATCGTCGGAGAGCAGGGTCTCCAGCACCCCCAAGCCGACGGTGAACTTCGCTAAACAACGAGCGAGTGTCCTTATATCTCGCTTGTCGACGTCGAGCTGATCCTCTTTGGCGACTCTAGCGATGAGCTCCTCGCATGCGCGCTCGAACTCGTCGCGCTCGGCGAGGAGGTTCGTCGAGAATTTCTCCGAATCCGACAGCAGGGCGGACCTCACCTTATGCAACAGGGAAACCCGCTCGGGGGGCAACCGGTACTCCGACGGGACGAGGAAATAAATGTGCTGCAGCTCGTCCGGAAGGCTGTAGATCCGCACCTCTGCGCCCTCTAGCTCGTAAGCATCGACCAGCTTGGCCCCCTGGGGTGGCTCGAGGAGCAGGCGGGATGTCAAAAAACGGGGTTTTATCAGCGGCCGCAGCAACTTGGCGTAGCCCTCGCGCCCCCTTTTCCCCTCCACCTCCTTCACCAACTTGGCCCCCGCGAGCGACAAAAGCATGGGCTGGAGCACGCCCTCCAAGAAGGCGCCGCGGCATCTTTTGCACATCTCGGTGCCCCTGCCCTCTCGTTCGCGAAGTTCTTCGATCATCCCCTTCAGCTCAGCGTGCGCCCTAGAGGGATCACCTGATAACACCTCGAGCTGGCGCCCCAACCGCCCTGCCCGCTCCTGCTCGCAACGCCTGCAGTCGGCCAGCGTCAGGGGTTTGAGTAGCAGGTATGAACAATCCCTCGCTACCTCTGCCATCTCCCTCAACGCGGCGAGGGTTTGGCCCATGTACTCTCGCTCGTACAGCCCAGCCAAGACCACGGCATCCAAGTCGGCGTGCAGCACCAGCTCCCGGACGACCTCTCGCATGCAGACCTCCGAATGTTCGACGGAGGCCCCATGCGGGCAATCGCCGCATTTAAACTCCAGCACCCGCATCCCGCCAAAGTTGAACATCACATGCTCACAGGTCACTGCCTCGTTCCCCCGCTCGGTTTACCTTCTTTGATTTTCCCAACCACCTTGAGCCCTGCCAGCTCTGCATCGAGCTTCCTCCAAAGCTCGAGAAGCTCTACGAGATGTCCTTCCAGCATCGATACCCTATGCTCGAGGACGCGTAACCTCTGCTCATTGGAGTACATGCCATCCCTCAGCTTTCCGAGCCATCTACCATGTTCAGCCAGCACCAGCTCATGCTCCCGCGACTTGTTGAACATTTCTTCCGCCCCTCAACTGCTTAAGGTCCGACAGCCAGCTCGAGATGCGCACGAGTTGTTCCAGGACCTTCTCGTCCTCCAGCTCCCTCTGCCAAGGTAGACCGGATTCGCCGAGGTAGCCCACGAAGAGCACCCACGTGCGCTCGTCCATCGCTTGCTCCCTCCGCAACTCCTCGACCAACTCCCTTAGGTCTATGTCGCGACCTCTCCTTGTCCCCGCCCGTTCGATGGCTGACCTCAAACGCTCGTAGTTCTTCGACAAGAACTCGTGAAGCGCTAGTGCTTCGTCCTTGACCACAATCAAATCGCGTTCCGCGAGCCTCGCCCAATCGGACTTAAGGGGTCCCCGTTTCAAATTCGACACCGATTGTGAGAGCTTCGCGACGGCGGAATTGAAGGCACGCGTTAGCTCCTGCAAGCGCCCGCCCGGTTCGGCGTCTAGCTCGAGGTCCCGTAGATCCTCTGCAATCTTCGCGATCATCGCTGCCCGTTCGCTGGCCGATGGAAGTTCCGACGAGGAAAGCCCGATGAGATCATTTATCGCCCGAATCAACCAATCCAGCTTCGATCCTCCTCCCATCGCGACCACTTAATCTTTCGAGCCAAGCATCCACTTCGCGCAACTTTTGGGAGCATGGCCGATCCTCAGAGGAGCGCAGGAGCTCGGAGCGAAGCGTGGAGAGTAGATCCAACTCGGCAAGCGATAGGAGCCCAGCCAACGTTAGTTTCGGCCCCTTAAGCGAGCGGGATCGTCCCGCGAACAGAAGCAAGATCTGCCAGCCGAACCCCAGCGCCAGCGCTACCGGTATGGAGTTCAACCGCCCCAGGATAACTTGGGCTCAAGGCCATTTAAAAGGGAAAATCACGCGCTGGATATATTGTCCAAAACTCCACAATTCGGATGGGGTCGACGTTGACCGAAAAACTACAATTTAAGCGATTGCCGATCGCCCCTGAGCCCAAGGATCTGCTAGCAGCCGCCTTTGGGCGCGCCTCCAAGTCAGCCTCCGCCGTGCGCGTGGCCGGAAGTCCGTTGGAGGGCGCAAGGAGGCGGGAGCGGGAGCGCATTGTGGTCGCAAGCCGAATCATTAAGGACAAGCTTTCGAAGGTGGTGAAGGAAACCCCCTCGCTACCCGATTTGCCTCCCTTCTATCGGGAGCTAGTGGATGCGCTGGTCGGCATTGACAGGATGCGAAAGTCGCTCGGCGCGATAAACGGGGTGATCAAGATCATCGACAAGCTGGAGCACGAGCACCTGCGAAGGCTTACATCCGCCGAGTCTCCTGTCGAGGCGAGTAAGGTCAGAAAGCAGGCTTACGGTAGGATATCGTCCATCGTCAAAAAGGCAAGCCCCCATCTAGAGTTCTTGCGCGAGGCAGCGAGGAAGTTAGCTGACCTTCCCTCGATTTACGTTGACATGCCGACCATCGTGATAGCGGGTTACCCAAACGTCGGTAAGACTACTTTACTGCGCCAACTCACAGGATCCGAGCCTGAGATCGCCAGCTATCCATTCACCACAAAGGGGCTACAGCTCGGGTACTTCGATCGCGGTCATAGAAGGTATCAGGTGATCGACACCCCAGGTCTGCTGGACCGTCCGCTCGCCAAGCGCAACCCGATCGAGCGTCAAGCCATTGCCGCCTTGAACCACTTGGCGGACGCGATCATCTTCCTCTTCGATCCGACCCAGACGTGCGGCTTCGAGTTCGAGAGCCAACTTCGCCTCTACCACGAGATCCGAAAGCTTTTTCCGAAAATACCGGTGCTGCCCGCTGTAAACAAGAGCGACCTCATAGACGAAGCCCTTCGGCGGCGAGTGCTCGAGAGCTGCCCGGACGTGTTCTTCATCTCGGCCTCGAGCGGCGAGGGTGTGGGAGCTCTGTTGGAGAAGGCGCTAAATACGTTGGAGCCTAGTGAATCCTAACCCCTCGACTCGAATTCTGCCGGGCTGGCCCATTTGCCCATCTACCTCGAACTTGACATCCAAGATCCGCTCGACTAGCGCGATGTTGGTCAACGCGTGAGAGGTGAGCTCGGCGCTGGTTATCTCAGACGTGCCCTCGGCTAGCGCCATGTACGGGATCAGCTGATCCGTTAGGTAACGGTCCACCCCGCAACCTGTCCTAAGTTGCTTGAACAAGATCTCCGCTGCTTCGCGGGCGACCTCCTCGGCAGGCTTTCCAGGTCTGCCCAGCGCGCTGGCGCCGATGATCGAGCCGCTTTCCCCCTCGGCCCAAAGGGTGATACCAGCACCCGGGCCGAGATGTGGATCTTTGGCAGGGTCGTGGGCCTCGATTTCTATATCGACGTCCGCGTAGCCGGCCTTCAAGAGAGCCAACTTCGCGGCGTGCGCCATGCGGGTAGCGATGCGCTCGGGCAACCTGACGCAGTGGGATATCCCCTTGATCCCGACCACTCTGCCTAGCTCGATCATGCGGATCGCGCTGAGCTTCCGCACGGGTCGGATGACCGCTCTAACAATGCCCCCACCGCGTGGATAATGGCCCCGCCTAATGCGCACGACTTCCCCATCGTAACCCATCTTGCGGAGGGTGGGCAAGGTGACGTTGATGAGGTAGTCCACAGGAGGTGACATGGGGACATCGCTGCCGCCTGTTATCTCTACCTCCACGGGCCCATCGGCGAAGGCGGCGGCAGGCATGAGGGCCTGCAGGATCAGCGTGATGCTGCCGGCGGTGCCTATGTCGACGCGATAACGACCGCCCTTCACCGCTTTCGGCTCGAACCTGAGCTCGGTCGATCGGAGCTGAAGTCCTTCGACCTTGGCGCCGGTGAGGCTTGCCAACGCTTTCACGCCGTGCATGTGTTGGGGCGCTAATCCGGGATTTGGTCTCTTGGCGCGGATGTTGTAGATATGGACAGGTCTCATGCTCACCGCGCTGAGGGCGAGCGCCGTGCGAAGGATCGCCCCTCCCCCTTCACCCATCGCCCCATCGATAGCTATCATCTCCATCGATGCGGATATTATTGCTTGAAGATAAAAATCAGAGGCCGGTCGCATGCCTACCCTAACTCTGTTGCGCGACGATCGTGGGCTCGTGGCCGCAGCCGTGGTCGAGGGCGAGACCCTGCTGGCGACGAGCTTGGGCTACGATGAGCGAAAGACCATGATGGACGCCATCAGACGCTCAGGTGGAGAAGCTCGTTTAGCGAGAGACGCTATCGGGTTGGAGGTCTGCTCCAAGTTATTGAGGGCCGCTTGTGGGGAGCGGGTGAAGTTCAATTACCGCCTTAGCCTCACGCGCCTGAGCCCATTGGCCAAGAAAATCCTCAGACTTGTACAGGGAATACCCCGCGGCGAAACTGTCGATTATGCTGAGCTGGCGAGACGGGCTGGGGTGCACCCAAGGGCGGTTGGCCGGATATTATCGCTCAACCCTTATCCTCTCATAATCCCTTGTCATCGCGTGGTAATGGCGGACGGGAGATTGGGAGGGTACTCGCTTGGCCCACGACTTAAGGCAAGGATCTTGGAAGCGGAGGGG
>JAWCKY010000027.1:0-9915 GCA_038851365.1 Hadarchaeales archaeon (SeqCode) | reverse complement strand
GCTCGGTTAGCCAGGCGGCTCTCGGAACGATGTGTCAATGCCAACCTTAAAACCACTGACCGCTTGAACATAAGCTACGATCTGCTCGTTTGGGAGAGCGATCTTGCGCGTTCCGGCATGTTGAAGGAGGTTCTGGATAAGTTACGCGAGACCCCTTACCTAGTCGAGGGCAGCGGTAAGTATAAGGGTACGTTAGTCCTACGGCTTAAGGACTTCGGGATAGAGGACAAGGTACTCGTACGTTCCGATGGCACGGCCGTGTACACTGCCCGAGACATAGCCTATCAACTCTGGAAGTTTGGACTGGTGAAAACCAAGCTCACCTTTAAGTTTCATTCAAGGCGACCGGACGGCACCAAAACTCACACGACTTCACAGGACGGAAAACCGAGCAGTAAATTCGGTAAAGGGAATATCGTAATCAACGTTATCGGCGCCGAGCAAAAGTTCCCTCAACAGGTAGTATTCTCGGCCTTAAGGGCACTTGGATTCGAGCGCGAGTACCAGAACTCCTATCATCTAGCCTACGAACACGTTTGGCTGCCGACCGGCAAATTTTCCGGAAGGAGAGGGACTTGGGTTGGATACTCCGTCGATGAGGTACTGGAGGAGGCCGTCCAGCGGGCCTATCTGGAGGTAAAAAAGCGCAGCCCAAGCGCAGCCGAAAGGTTCAAGCGCCGCGTGGCGGAGATCGTGGGTGTTGGGGCTGTACGCTATTCCTTGATACAAACCTCACCAGAAAAGAAAGTTGTCTTCAAGTGGGAGGATGCTCTGAACTTTGAACAAAATAGCGCGCCAGCCATACAGTATTCGCATGCCCGCGCTTGTAGTATACTGAGAAAAGCTGGAAGAAGGAGCGGCAAATTCTCTGGCGACGAGTTTAAGCTGCCAGAAGAACACCGGCTGATCAAACTTCTCGCAAAGTTACCAGAGGTCTTACTGTTGTCCGGAAAGAAGATGCAACCAAGTTTGCCGGCGCTATACGCCGCCGAACTCGCGCTGGAATTCAACAAATTCTACGAGGTTGCGCCAGTCATCGATGCTCAAACCCCTCAACTCCGCGCAGCTAGGTTAGAGTTAGTTAATTGTGTTCGCATCGTGCTTAGGAATGTCCTAAATATTTTGGGCATCGAAGCGCCCGAGCGCATGTAAAATTTAATTAAGCTTTTAAAGCTCAAACTTAAGCTCTCCCTTTTCCAATCGCTTATACCATCTACGTTCCATCGGCTCTCGTGCGTGAAGTTCTTTTCGCTTAGCCTCGAGCAATTTTGGCTCTTGGCCCACCAGTTCGGCCGCCGTAACTACGCGGTTTCCCTTTTCCTTTGCCGCACGGATGACTGGCTCAAGGTACTGTGGGTAATCAAGCGAGCGAAGCAAGTGGTGGTCAACCACGAGCACCGGTACATGGCGAGCGAGTACCGTAAGGTTGCGCCGCGCAATTGCCAACTCCCTCTCTAGCTTAAAACCTAAGTAGAGGGGCGGACCTCCCATAAGCACCACATCCGGTTTTTTATCCAAAATCAACCGCAGAGCCTCGTCATACATCGGTCCTTGAACATCGGGTGCATGTAGAATTCTACCCCCTGCCGTGTGAACGGTAAGCATGAGCACAAAGCCGAGTCTTGAGTCAACTGGACCATGATAAACGGGTTTGGAAAATTCAAGCACGGTTTCATCGAACCTAAAGCTTCGACCATCCGCGATTTGAATGTCCCTCGCGACCTTAAGGTTAAGCTTCTTGAACATGTAGCCGCGCTTGCGTTGGCTAGGATTGATATCTGTGCTTATGTCCTTGGCCAATATCAGTTTGTTCGAATAAAGCTCCTTCGCCAGCTCGGGTGAGCTCCAAATCCATACCCAATTCTCGAAGTTTGGCAGATAATGATCAAAATGATAATGGCTGATGGTTAATACATCCGCATCTCTCGCTGCGTCCAAAATAGCCCGTCGGGTTCTCGATAACGCCTCGTACTCTCGTTCATGAGGGTTCAGCCTAAACCTCGGGCCCAACGCGGAGCCGGGATCGATGATCAGTTTAATGTCATCCGTTTCTACTAGCGTCGCCATGCCCCTCACGCCGAAACTCTCATAAGCCAACGGCAGTAAGCGAAGCCCACCATCGCCTATCAGTACTGGTCTCATTTGGACCCCGCTGTTTCCGCGACACTTAAATCTTCGATTACCCTTACAATTTACTATGCTCACACATTTGAATTATCTGGAAAAGCCAAAGCTCAAGAAGCCCAAATTGGTTGCGGGACTACCTGGTATAGCGTACATAGGCAAGCTAGCGGTCGATTATTTAATCCACGAACTTCAAGCCCGAAAGTTTGCCGAGCTTTATTCCGAATATTTCCCTGAGTGGGCCATCCGTGAGGATGGGATGATTAAGACGCTCAAGATGGATTTTTACCACTGCCAACCTGAAGGGCTTGAAGGCGACCTCATGTTAGCCACGGCCGATGCGCAGGCTGCATCGCCCTTCGGACAATACAGGTTGTCAAGCGAGATCCTAGATGTCGCCGTGCAACATGGTGTTGACACGGTCATCACGATGGCTGCTTACGTTCTCTCGCCCAACGAATCTAGGTCCAAGGTCGTAGGCACTGCCACGGATGCCGAGACCGCTAAGTTACTCGGTGAACACGGCGTCGAACTCCTTGACGGTGGCACGATAGTCGGAATGAACGGCTTGCTCCCAGCAATGGCCGGTATCAGAGGACTGAAGGGATTGTGTCTGTTGGGCGTCACTAGGGGCGGAATCGTGGATATCGGTGGAACCGAGGCCGTGTTGGAAGCGCTTTCGGGGGTCCTCGGCCTTAAGTTGGACCTAGCGAATATCCATAGATATGCTATGGTTCCACCCAAGTTTAAACCGCTGAAGCTAGAGTTCCCCATCGGGTCCGAAGAGGAAATAAGCTACATTCGTTGACCTACGATCTTGCGGATATTTTCCTCGAAGGGGGGCTTAATGATGCCGACCTCGGTGATAAACCCGCTCACGAGTTCCGGCGGGGTAATATCGAACGCGGGATTCATCGCCTTAACCCCTTTCGGAGCGATCCTGTGTCCAGCGATCATCGTCACCTCCTCCGGTGCCCTATCTTCGATGATCACGTCCTCCACTTTGCTCCTCAAGTCAAATGTTGACGTGGGGGCTGCGCTGTAAAAAGGAACAGAATGATGTCTGGCCGCTATCGCCAGCGTATATGTGCCAATCTTATTGATCAAATGGCCGTCTGCTAGGATGCGGTCGGCGCCGACGAGCACGATATCGACCAACCCCTTCGAAAAACAATAGCCTATGGCCCCGTCCGTTATCAGGGTGACGGGGATACCCTCCCTCATCAACTCCCAAGTCGTCAGCCTAGCCCCCTGTAACAGTGGTCTAGTCTCCGTCGCCAGCACCTTTATCCTCTTGCCTTGCGCCCAAGCCGTCCGAACGATGCCCAAGGCAGTTCCATGATCGATGCACGCAAGAGCTCCGGTGTTACAGTGGGTCAACACCACATCGCCGTCTTTTAAAAGGGTCGCGCCGTATTCGCTTATTCTCTTATTTCGCTCGACTTCCTCTTCCGCTAAACGTTTAGCTTCGAGAACGACGGCTTTTCTGATCTCCTTTACACCATCCACAGACCTAGCCGCGTTCAGAGTACGCTCCAAGCCCATGAATAGGTTGATTGCCGTAGGACGCGTGCGCCTGATCTTCTCCGCTACCCGCTCCAGCTCCCGCATCAACGTGCGCCCATCCCTTGCCCTGCTTCGCAAGGCCGCTAGAGCGAGGGCCATCGCGGCTGCTACGCCCAACGCCGGGGCCCCCCTTACCTGCATCCATTTTATCGCGCGTACGAGCTCGTCGACGCTTTTGCACTTAACCAACTTCAACTTATGCGGCAACTTCGTTTGATCTATCAGTACTACAGTATTGCCACGAAGTTCGATCGCACGCATCCAAATACCAGCTTATGATCTTCGCATCTGGTTTAAAAACAACGAGCGTAAAAAGAATTATGATTGAGGGTCTTCGATGCCCGCCCCGGCGAGGGATGCTGCGGAATTGATTCGATCGCACCGTAACGATACAATTGAGATAATTTCGCACATGGATGCGGATGGGGTCTGTGCTGCGGCCATACTTTCCATCGCCCTTGAACGAATGAACATCGAGCACTACGTGAAGTTCGTCCATATGTTGTATCGAGATGTAATGGATCAACTCGAAACAGCCGATTTAATCGTATTCACCGATTTGGGCAGCTCGCAGCTTCAAAATGTCCAAGAACGATTCAAAGGGCAGGATGTAATAATCGCCGATCATCATTACCCAGAGAAAGTTGACGGCTGGCCAGAACTCATTCACCTAAACGCCTATCTTTACGGACTCGATGGTGTTCAGGAGATCAGCGGTGCTGGCATGGCATACGCTATCGCTCGCGAGCTGGACCCAAGGAATGCTGACCTATCAGCGCTTGCCATCGTAGGTGCTGTAGGCGATGTTCAAAACGCTTGGGGGAAACTGCTAGGGCATAACCGCAACATCATGCGCGATGCCATAAACGCGGGAGTTTTGACGTGCAAGACCGATCTTCTACTTTACGGACGCCACAGCAGGCCGATTTTCAAGGCCCTCGAAACCTTCACCGACCCCCCCATCCCAGGAATAAGCAACTCCACCGCAGGTTGTGTAACCCTTCTCAAGGATCTGGGGATCCGCCTCAAAGACGAGCGAGGATGGAGGCGTCCGGTTGATCTGACGGACGAAGAAAAGAGGAAGCTGGCGACGGAGCTCATATCGAGGGCCCTTACGTGTGTGCCCGAAGAATTAGTTGCTTATGTACCCGGACTGATAATAGGCGAAGTCCATACGTTACTCAAAGAAAGCGAGCGCTCCATGCTTCGAGATGCGGACGAATTTGCGACGTGTATAAATTCGACAGCCCGCCACGAACAGCCACTCATAGGACTTGAAGTGGCGAAAGGGGATCGAAGTGTCTACTACCGCGCGATGCTGAACTTGATCAAATACTACAGACGCAGCATAGCAGAAGGTATGGAATTCATTCAGTACGAGAAACTTATGAAAGCGCCTCGTGGATATCTGCAGTATTTTGATGCAACGGGTGTGGTCAAGGAGACCTTCGTCGGTACCCTGGCGAGCATGGCGCTCGGATACATGTCGTGTGACCCATATAAACCGGTCGCCGGCATCGTCAGGAGCGGAGGCGTTGCGAGGATTTCGGCGCGATGTTCAAAGCTCTTGTTCCTAAAAGGGATAAACATGGCCCAAGCGATCCGCAGGGCGGCCAAGGCAGTGGGCGGTGAGGGAGGCGGACATGCTGTCGCCTGCGGCGCGCAAGTAGAGGAAAATAAATTACAAGATTTTTTGGTGGCGTTTGAAGATTTCTTGATAGAGGAGTTTCAAAAGACCAAGACTAACTCTTCGTAAGTTTTCGCTTTTGCTGCTCGATGTAAAGCTGCTCTATTTCCTCGATCGTGTTGATTTCGTCGACGCTCTTATCTTCGCGCAACTTCACGAACCTCGGGAACCTCAGGCCAAATCCGCTCGTGTGCTTCTCGGCCGGTGATTTTTGTATTTCCTCGTAGATTATCTCAAACACGACCTCGGGCTTTAACCAGTAATCGGGCTCTATTTCCGCGAACACATTTTCCGGTTTTCTATCCACTACTAATTTTTTAAAGGCTTTTGTGAATTCCTCGAGCTGCTCGTCGGTGAACCCGCTGCCCAACTTCGTTACCGTGTAGAGCTGACCAGTCTTCGCATCGCGGGCGGCGAGTAAATAACTCCCAAACGTGCCGGCGCGCTTGCCCTTTCCAGAGAATGCCCCCACCACCGCAAGGTCGAGCGTTTCGATCGTCGGCTTGAGCTTCAGCCACAGGAACTCCCTTCTCCCGGCGCGGTAGGTGGAATTTAGGTCCTTGGCCAATAACCCTTCGTGACCCATGCCGATCGACTTTCTCATGAAAGCCCTTATTTCCTCCGGATCCCCACTAATTATCTGCTCCACAACCATCACCTTATCTGGCACAGGCTTGACTATCCTCTCGAGAACCCTCCGGCGCTCCAGATAAGGTTTGTCGAGCATGGATTCGTCCTCGCAGAATAAAACATCGAAGAGATGAATCTCTATGGGAATTTGCTCTATTGTTTCCTTTATCTCATACTTTCGGCGCCTCTTAAGCACCTCTTGGAATGGCATTGGCTTGCTAGTGCGCTTATCTATAGCGACCAATTCTCCATCGACGATGGCGCGTTTGGGTTTTAGGGCTTGGCGCAGAGGATCTATCAAATCCGGAAACATGTTCGTGTAGTCCTCCATCCTGCGCGTGAAAAGGGTAATTTTATCGTCATCCTTGTGGGCCTGAATTCGGATGCCATCTAATTTGATCTCAAACGCCGCTTTCCCACCCATCCGCTGTAAGATCTCCTCCAAGCTCTCCGCGCGTTGGGCCAGCATCGGGTTTACCGGATGTCCAACCGTTATCCCCAAACTCTTTAAGCTTCGCTCGCCACCTTCCGCGGCTGCTTTAGCGACGATCGCATAATCGGTCGTTAACATGTACGCTTGCTCAACCACTTCAGGCGATACATTAAACGCGCTAGCTATGGCGTCCCTTAACCTTCCTTCCGCCACACCTATCCTGAGATCCCCCAAAACCGTGCGTGCAATATATTTGGCCTCCAATGGGGTAGCGCCGGCTAGAAGCTCCGCAATCGCCAAGATTTTTCTATCGACGGAACCCTCACCAACTATCTCTGGCAGGGATTTGATGTTTTCGAAAACTTTTTTTACCGTTAATGGTTGCGCGAACAACGTCACTTGCTTCTTCTTCTCCACAAGTTTCCTAGCTACCTCGCCCAAGTCACCGATTTGCTTCATCAGCTTATCCACTTCAGTGATAGAATATCCGGAGGCCTGGGCAATCGCCTTCTTGAGCTGTTGTAATCCGATGCCAGTTTCCTTGGACACATAGGTTGGATAGGTCTTACCTAAAAGGAGCAGGACGACCCTCTCCATTTCCTCGGGGGGAGTCTTCTTCAACAGCTCCGCTATGATGGCGTTCTTCTCCAGATATGCTGAGGTTTTTTCTAATCTCTCAAATGTCTCAGCTAAGACTTCGTAGCGCAAGGTCGTCCCTTAAATTGTTTTTAGTCAAACGACCATAAAGTCTTTTTGAGAAAAATGATCCTTCAGGCGATCAAGGTATTCAGACAGTTGCGTGAGAACGACTTCAAGATGCTGGCCACCTTAGAACGCCTTTCCCGCCGCTATGAATATGTTCCGGTAGATAAGCTACCAAGGGTTAGCGGCTTTACGATAGAGGATACGCACCACCTGCTCAGCAGGCTCAATAAGTTCAAGTTGGTGGCGCGACGATCGATCGACTATGTCGGGTATTGTCTCCTGCCGGCCGGTTGGGATGCTCTGGCCATCCGGAAGCTCGTCGACGATGGAATACTCGAAGCATTTGGTAAATCGTTGGGGATCGGGAAAGAGGCGGACATTTACGATGCACTAACGCCGAGTGGTGAAAAAGTCGCCGTCAAGTTCAACCGCTTGGGTAGAACTAGCTTCACCAAAGTAAAGCGGGTTAGGTCGTACGCATTCGAGCCCAGCTGGATATACGTATCGCGAGCTGCCGCGAAGCTCGAGTTCGAGGTGCTAAAAAAACTTTATCCAACTGTGTCCGTGCCACGGCCGATCGCAAGGAATCGCCATGTGCTGGTGATGGGACTTATAGAGGGTGTCGAACTGGCCAACGTCACCGACATAACCGAGCCAGAAATCGTTTTGGACGACATAATCGAAAATATCAGGCGCGCCTATCAGTTGGGGATAGTACACGCCGATCTTAGCGAGCACAACATCCTCATAAAACCGGATGGTACCGTTCTAATCATCGATTGGCCGCAATGGATCCCAACGGATCGCCACAACTCGCTTGAGCTACTGGAGCGAGATGTTTCAAACGTTTTGAAGTTTTTTAGGCGCAAATTTGGTTTGAGGAGACCGCTACAACAAATACTTCAACAAATAATGAGTTAACGGCTATTCCATCCATACTTCCGTCAAGATCCTGCTCCTAGGGTCGATCTTTGCCCTGAGCTCACCGCGCTCAAAAATCCTCACGGTGCCGTCTTCACCGGAAACCGTGACCCCCTTTGCCTTGGTCGCGGCGGTCATGGCGGCGGCTGCCGCGTGCCGGGTTCCAAGCCCTCGCGGGATATCGACCTCTACGTTCGCATCCAAATAACGGCCTGCCGCTAAGACACGGCCGTCGTCGTCCACGACGAACGCCCCATCGAAGATAGCATATTTTTTGATGATCTCCCTATCCTTCCTTTCCGTCACCATTATCGGTGGATGGCTCAAGAACGGGTTCAACATAAGCTGGCGCGATCGCCTGAGGACCGCCTTGCTATCACCCACCATGAAAGTCGTGCCAATAGGCTGACCGCGGTGTCCGTTTTGTCCCAGCTCTATGGCTATCTCGACTACGGCTGCAAGCACCGGGTCTGATTCGATCATCTCCGCTAACGTGAACTCGAAACCAGCGACCCTATGAATGAATAAGGTATCAGCATCTCCGAGCCTTCCATCGCCGGTCAAACATATCACGAGTTCTCCAGGCCAAAAGATACCGCTTTTAACTCCGCGCGATATCGCGTGCTGGACTTGACCTATCCTGCCGGGGGCCCGGACAGTTAATTTGATGGCCCTAACGTGGGGATACTTGCTTAACTTATCGTAAGTATTCTGATCCAGCGTCGCGACGACGAATTTCATCTTCTTTCCATTTGGATTTCCGCCCCGCCTAAACATGAGTTTGACGAAGCTCCTCTGCAAGATTGAATCACAATTCCTTCCATCATCGGTAAGGGCGAGAATAGCATCAGCATTTATCTCGGACGCAAGATGCACCGCCGCCTCAGCTAGCGCCTCGGGGATCCTCACCTTTCACGGCCTCCGGTGTCACCCCCTCGCTAGCCTCGGCCAGCCTCGACAAAATAATTGATTTTGAGGTTATAAAAATTTTTTCAAAAGCAAATCTTTCTCCACATCTAGTCGGGCGCAAGGGCGTGAGGAACCCAAATTCCCGAAGGCGTTTAAACGATAACCGATCATTTATAAAGCGAATCACATGCTGTCGGAAGCAGAATTTAGGAGAACCATCGTCGAGATGTTCAAGAGAGCCACTACTACCTTACCGAGCGATGTCGTAAATGCCATTGAAAAGAGCGAGAAACTTGAGCGAAATGAGATCGCTGCCGCCCAATTCAGCTGTATGTTAAAGAATCTAAAGCTCGCTCGCAAACTCAGTAGGCCCATCTGCCAAGATACCGGTATCCCTATATTTTTCATCGAGCTAGGGTCGGATCTGGACCTAAATTTTGACGTTCGTCGAGCACTTTCAAGGGCCTTAGAAGAGGCCATGCTAACGGTGCCGCTTCGTAGAAATTTGGTGGATCCGCTGACCAGGGTTGAAAGCCTAGATGGCCAGCCGACCGTTCACGTAAATTTAATCAAAGGGACTGGATTGCGAATCGATCTACTCATAAAGGGCGCCGGCAGCGAGAACTGGAGCAAGCTCTACATGCTCAAACCTACCGGGGGCCCAAATGCCGTAAAACGAGCCGTTTTATTTACTTTGGCCGAAGCCGGCGGACAGCCATGTCCCCCCACGATAGTTGGGGTTGGCATCGGCGGCTCGGCGGATATGGCTTGTATGCTCGCTAAAAAAGCTCTGCTTCGCCCGCTCAACATCGAAAACGCCGATCAAGAGCTCGCCGGGTTGGAAGCCGAAATCACAGAGGCCGCGAACGGCCTTGGGATTGGACCGATGGGGCTTGGGGGGAGCACGACTGTGTTGGGCGTTCACATCCAACGGGCGGCC
>JAWCKY010000026.1:0-11543 GCA_038851365.1 Hadarchaeales archaeon (SeqCode) | reverse complement strand
GGACTGAAGCGGCGCGGCTTGGTAGGAAACCTGACCATCGGCTACCTCGTCGGCTCCACCTTCCTCTTCGGGGGGTTGGCGGCGGGCGAGCTAAAGGGCATGGGCGCTGCTAGCCTAGTCGCCGGCGAGTTGCGAGCGGTGGGCATACTCGCCGCGATGGCCGCGCTCTCTACAGCGGGGAGGGAGTTGATCAAGGACATCGAGGACATAAAGGGTGACCGTGAACTAGGGCTGAGGACCTTTCCTATCGATCGAGGGGCTAAACCGGCGTCGGCCGTAGCCATCGCCTTCATCGCCGCCGCGTTGGCCCTCTCGCCCCTTCCCTACGCGCTGGGTTTGTTTGGGCTCGCCTACCTTGCCCTCGTCTCCGCTTCCGCGCTCTCCTTTGCCCTAGCGGCCCTGACCATAGCGAGGGATCAAAGGCGCAGGTCGGCGGGAGCGATTTAGCATCGCCGCTCGGCTGACTCACCTCAGGTCCAACGTGACCTTCCTCGCCACCCTCTTGAGCTCCCTCGCCCCTCCACCTTGGCTTATGATCCTTAGGGCCTTCCGCGGCTCCTCCACCACCATCCCGCTGAGCAACGTGACGCCGTGCTTTTTGAAGACCTCGCCCGCGAGCGGCGTCGAGGGCCCGAGCACCGCGATCTCCCTCGCGTTCCTAGCCAGCTCCAGCAGGTGATCGATGGTCTTGTTGATCACGGCGGTGCCGGTAATCAGCACTACCGATAGCTTCGGCAATATGTATTCCGCTGCCCAGTCGGGTAAAACCCCCTCTCGCTTGGGGGACCTCTCGAACACGTAGAGCTTGTGACCCCTTCCCTTCAGCTCCTCGGCCATCGGTTTGAAGTCCCCGACCATGCCTATCTCGTCGCCCTCCTTCAGATCGAGGAATTTCAACGCGTCGCCCTCCTTCCCTCGCGCGTCCCTGTTGATCGCCGCGTTCACCGTCGCCACCCCGACGGAGGAGCCTACCGCGTCAGGGGCGAGGGAGAGCCCAGCGAGCTCCCACGCGTCGCCCTCGAGTTCTCCTGCCCTTTCAAGCAGGCTGCAGCATTGCGCGGCCTCCTCCCTGAAGCTGTAGGCCAGGCCCAAGCTATCGTCGTCTAGCAGGACGCCTGTATAGCTCAACCCTATCCTGACGTCCTTGGCTGTTCTCCTCCTCAGCCGTGGCTCCGCGAACTTCAGGAGCTCCTCGACTATCAACGCCTACACCGATAATCGGTCGACCTCATACCTTTTGACGGTATCCCCGCTATCCCTTGGCCCAGCGATAGGGGTTGAACTCGGACGGCGAGAGGTGAAGCACCTCCGCCAAGCCGCGGCGCAGAAGCTCCGCGTTGAGGTTCACCCAAGAGTTGTCCACCCTGACGTAGACCACCGCCAGCGTCCTGCCGTACTTATCCCTGGGCCTAAGGTCATCGACGTCGAGGCCTACGACGCTGCCCGGCCCGCAAAGGCCCTCGACGAACTCCTTCGCCTCAATCGCCCCCGGCTGGGGCGTCGGGCGCAGCTCAGGTGCGTTAACGCCGACGAACCTCACGCGCTCCCCGCTGGAGAGGACGATGGTATCGCCGTCCAGTACTCTCTCGACGGTCCCCAACCTCTCGATGTTCGGCCCTCGTGGGGAATTTGCGATGAACCTCGCCGCGGGAACAGCGAGGGCTAGGAACAGAAGCAAAAACACCTGCTTACGGGTCACCCTTTCCCGCGCAGGATTTCGCCGGAGGTGGTTTTTGAGGGTGAAACAAGCGCGCGGGAGGCTGCTCTACTTCAACTTGCGCCTAGCCGCGGCCTCCATGCGCCCCATCACCTCGCGCAGGGGAAGGCCGGTTAGCTCCGCGATCCTCCTCGCGTCCTCGTACTCCGCAGCGAGCAGTCGAGTGCCGCCTGGTCCCTCCCCAACTTTCACCCTAGCCTTGAACCTCCGCCCCCCTATCGCCACCTCCACCGGCAACACCCTACGCTGTAGAACGTAGCGGTAGGAGACGGGGAGCACCCTGACGCCGAGCGCGCCGGTGTGCGACATCAGCAGCTCGGCCAGCCTTTGAGCGTCCTCGCGCTTGCATATCACCCTTATCAGGTGGCCTGGCCTGCCCTTCTTCATTAGCATGGGCGTAGCGCTCGCGTCCAGTGCCCCCTCCGCCATGAGCCTCTCGATGGCGTAGCCGATGACCTCGCCGGAGACATCGTCCACGTTGGTCTCGAGCTGGCTCACCTCCTCTTGCCTCGGCGCTCGATCGCTCAGCTCCCCCAAGCAAACCCGCACGACGTTGGGGAGCCCCTCGAATCTCCTCGCGCCCGCGCCGTAACCTATGGACTCGATGGTCATCGCCGGGTAGGCGATGGTGAAGCGGTCCGCCAACGTGACCAACAGGGAGGCGCCAGTGGGGGTAGTCAGCTCGGCCTCTATGGACTTGCCTCGGATGGGCGCCCCCTTGAGGATCTCCAGCACGGCCGGAGCTGGAAGGGGGATCTCCCCGTGGCCGACCCTAGTGGTGCCCTTACCCACCGCCACCTCGCTGGCTAGCACCTCGCGGTCGAAGAGCCCCAGCTCGTGCGCGGCCGTGCAGCAGCCGACGATGTCCGCGACGGCATCGGCCGCGCCCACCTCGTGCAGGATGAGGTCCTCCAGTTCCTCCTCATGCACCCTAGCCTCCGCGCGCGCGAGTGTCGCCAGCGCCTCCATCGTCGCGCGCTTGACCTGCTGGGGCAAACGGAGCCCCTCGAGCTCTTTTACTATCGCCGAGTAGCTGCGCCCGCCCACGTCTGGTGTCCTCACCTCCACCCGCGTCGCCTGGATGCCACTGACCTTTGTGCGCTTTATTGTCACCTCCAGCTCGCCGAAAAGGCGGCCAGCTGAAAGCATCGCCCTTTTGACCTTTCCGGCAGGTGCGCCGGCGTCGATCAAGGCGGCGGTGAGCATGTCGCCCGAGACGCCGGCTATGCTGCAGTCGATGAAAGCCGCCTTCATCATATCCCCCTGATTTCACGCCTTAATAAAGAGGATGTATTTAATGGCCGCCGGCGCATAAGAGTTTGGGTTAAGAAAGCATGATCTTCGAGCGCGGATGTGCTGCGGTATGGAACAATTTTTTAGGGAGTTCAGCGAACACGTAATACGGCGTGGGTTCGAGCTCGGGTGACGAGATGGTCGAGAAGGAATTGAAGCTCACGGTCGCCGAGGCGAGGAGGCAGGCGGACGTCGGCCGCGGGGTGGTGAGGCTAGACGAGAGCGCGATGAGGAAGCTCGACCTCAAGCAAGGAGACATCGTCGAAATAGTTGGCACTAGGTCGACCGGCGCGATCGCCTTGAGGGGCTACCCCGAGGACCGCGGGCTGGACATCATCCGCATCGACGGCCTGCTGCGCCGCAACGCGGGCACGTCGATAGGAGAAAAGGTGACGGTGCGCAAGGCGCAGGTGAAGGAGGCCAAGAGCGTCACCCTTGCGCCCACCGAGCCGAAGGTAAGGCTGATGGTGCCAGGAGAGGTGGTGAGGAGGAACCTGCTCGGGAGGCCGGTCAACAAGGGAGACATCATCACGCCCACTCCTCCTTCGGAGCCCGTGCAATTTGGCGCGGACTCGTTGATAGCCCAGTTCTTCGGCGACGTCTTCGGGGAGATGGCGATACCCTTCGGGCTGGGGGAGATCAAGTTCATGGTAGTGAACACCGTCCCCTCGGGCATAGTGCTCATAACCGACATGACCAACGTCGAGGTGCTGCCCGAGGCGGCCGAGGTGAAGGAGCTCAAGGTGCCGGCGGTAACCTACGAGGACATCGGCGGCCTCAAGGAGGAGCTCCAGCGGGTGAGGGAGATGATCGAGCTCCCGTTGAAGCACCCCGAGCTCTTCGACCGCCTGGGCATCGAGCCGCCGAAGGGGGTGCTGCTCCACGGCCCGCCCGGCACGGGCAAGACGCTCATCGCCAAGGCGGTAGCGAACGAGTCGGACGCGTACTTCATCCCGATAGCGGGCCCTGAGATCATGTCGAAGTTCTACGGCGAGTCCGAGGCGAGGCTGCGCGAGGTGTTCCAGGAGGCGGAGAAGAACGCGCCCGCGATAATATTCATCGACGAGCTCGACGCGATAGCGCCGAAGCGAGAGGAGGTGACGGGTGAAGTCGAGAGGCGCGTGGTGGCGCAGCTCCTCGCGTTGATGGACGGGCTTAAGGCCAGAGGGAAGGTCATCGTCATCGGGGCGACCAACCGACCGAACGCTCTCGATCCGGCCCTCCGTCGCCCTGGTAGGTTCGACAGGGAGATAGAGATAGGCGTGCCCGACCGCGACGGGAGGAAGGAAATCCTACAGATCCACACGCGGGGCATGCCCCTAGCTAAAGACGTCGACCTAGACTGGTTGGCGAACATCACACATGGCTTCGTGGGGGCGGACCTCGAGGCGCTGTGCAAGGAGGCGGCGATGAACGCGCTGAGGAGGATCCTGCCCGAGATCAAGCTAGAGGAGGAGACCATCCCGCCCGAGGTGCTCGAGAAGCTACAGGTGACGAAGGAGGACTTCGACAACGCTCTCAAGATGGTCGAGCCCTCGGCCATGCGGGAGGTGCTGGTCGAGGTGCCCAACGTGCACTGGGACGACGTCGGCGACCTGGAAAGCGCCAAGCAGGAGCTGCGCGAGGCCGTCGAGTGGCCGTTGAAGAATCCGGAGGCGTTCAAGCGGATGGGCATCGAGCCTCCGCGGGGCATCCTGCTCTACGGCCCGCCCGGCACGGGCAAGACCCTGCTCGCACGAGCGGTCGCGACCGAGAGCGAGGCGAACTTCATCTCGGTCAAAGGCCCGGAGCTCTTGTGTGTCTCGGGTGAAACCCCTATCCTCACCGACTTTTGTGGCTTGATGCCTGCCGAGGAGTTGTATGAAAACCTGAAGCCTATGACGGAAGTTGAGCTGGCGAGGGGAGATGTGGAGACGAGGAGGATAAAAAGGCCCGTGTACGCCTTTGGCGTGGACCGCGATGGCAGGATAGTAAGGACCCGAATTAAATACATCCACAAGCTCTACGTGACCGAGGTCTACAGGCCGGAGCTCTCGAATGGCATCCACCTAGAAGTCTCAGCAAACCAACCCCTCCTGACGCTGAGGGGCGGGAAAATCCAGTGGGTCAAAGCCCGATCGCTGAAGCCGGGCGACTTCGTTGCTGCCCCTGCCGTTACCGGTACCTTCGACAAGACCGTCGAGATAAAACTTCCGGACTACGAGCACTTGAGGCTCGTGGGAGAAGATGAGGATAGTTATCACGTCAAAATATTCAGCGCGAAGACCGCGACGAGATTGCCGAAACGGCTGACCCCGGAACTGGCGGAATTCTTGGGCTGGTTCGCCGCTGAAGGCAACATCTCAAAGGAAGGGGTGACCATCCGTTGCGCTGACGGGAAGAAGCGAGGAAGAATCATAGAGCTGTTCCAGCTTTTCGTCTCGAGGGAGCGAATCGCGGAAAACAGAGATGGCGTGGGGATCACCGTCTACTCCACACCGCTGGCGCTGTACCTCGAAAGCCTGTTCGGGTCACCGCTCAGGCGCAAAAAGGCCCACTCCATCGGTATTCCTCCCTCCCTATGCAAAGCCTCGAAGGAGGTGATCGCCGGCTTCCTTAGGGGGGTCTACGAAGGGGACGGACACATCGATGATCGGAAGATAGAATACGGCACCATGAGCAGGAGACTTGCCTGCGGGATCGCTTACCTCCTCACCGCCCTCGGCATAAAATACAGGTTATGGAGGAGAAGGGATGGATTATACCTCATAACAATTTCAGGGAAACTCGAGATGCAGAAATTCAAGCGAACCATCTACGGGGAGAAACGCGGAGAAAAGATTAGGCGGCACTACAATGCCAGATATCCGATCCCCGATGTCTCGGACTTGCTGAGGAAGGCCAAGGAAGCGCTTGGCTTGCGCTATGGCAAAGAAATTCCCGAAGGTCTCTTCGAAGGAGTAATCAGCGGAAGGAAGCGGTGCGGGAAAATCGGACTCCAGAGGATGTTCGAGTACATCGACCGGTACTCGACGCCTGAATTCAGGTCATCGGAAACCTATCGGGCGCTTAGAATAATAGCTCATGGGGACTTGAGCTGGACACGGGTGATAAGCAAAAGGCGGGGGAAGCCTCAATGGATGTATGACTTGGAGACGGAGAGCTCATCGTTCGTGGGAGGCGACCTACCCATGCTGTTGCACAACTCGAAGTGGGTGGGCGAGTCCGAGCGCGCGGTGAGGGAGACCTTCCGCAAGGCCAGGATGGCGGCGCCAGCGATTATCTTCTTCGACGAGATAGACGCGATGGTGCCGAGGAGGGGCTCGGGTATAGGCGACGCGCACGTCACCGAGCGCGTCATAAGCCAGCTGCTCACGGAGCTCGATGGGCTGGAGAAGCTGGAGAACGTCGTCGTCATAGCCGCCACCAATAGGCCCGACCTCATCGATCCAGCGCTGCTGAGGCCCGGGCGCTTCGATAGGCTCGTCCTCGTGCCGGCGCCCGATAAGAGGGCTAGGCTGGAGATCTTCAAGATCCATACTCGAGGCATGCCTTTGGCCAAAGACGTCGACCTCGAGACCCTCGCCGCTGAGACCGAGGGCTACGTCGGCGCGGACATCGCGGCGCTTTGCAGGGAAGCGGCGATGCTGGCGCTGCGAAGGGACATAAAGGCGAAGGAGGTGCGCATGGAGCACTTCCGCGAGGCGATGAAGAAGGTGAGGCCCACGATAACGCCCGACATCGCGAAGAGCTACGAGGCCTTCGGCGAGCGATACGGCAAGCGCCTCGCGGAGGAAGTCACGCGCATGCACTACTAAACCTTTTAAGGGAGGGCCACGAAGTTAGGGCGGAGGTAAAAGCTTGGCGCAGTTTTTCGCCAGCAGGCTACGGGGGATGAACGTCCTCACCGACCGCGGCATGCAGGTGGGGAGGCTCCTGGACATGCTCGTCGACGAGGAAAGCGGGAGGATCCTCTCGATCGTCGTCAAGCCCTCGAGCAAGGAATCGTTGAGCGGCCTGCCGAGGGACGCTGACGGAAATGCCTTGCTTCCGTTCGGCTCGGTCATGGCTATAAAGGACTACGTGGTCGTGAACGAGCGGGTGCTCATGATCCAGCAACTCAAGCAACCGCCCGCCAAGGCTCCGGCCGAGGCGCCCGCGCCGTCGGTCGAGCTACCCCCGCTCTGATCGCCGCGAGAAGCTGCCCCTCTTTAGATTTTCCGTCGATGTCCAATAGGTTTCAGGTTTGGAGGAAGCGCGGGGGAGCCTGCGGTGAATTTCGTGGAAACTAATTAAGAGGAGCGCTGATAATTGAGGCATGAGGTGAAGGGGTTGGACGAAAGGAAAAGAACGGCCATTTTCCTCTGGACGATCTTCATAGTGGTCTCAGCGGCCTTGGGGGCCTTCGACCTCCTGAGCGGCGGGGGTTTGGAGTGGGCTTACTGGCCCTGGATAGGGATGGCGATCGGATTTTCGATAGCCACGGCGGGAATGTACCTAGGCTCGAGCGTATGCCCCAACTGCGGCAAGATGGTGTCCAACGAGGACATCTACTGCAGAAGATGTGGACAGAAGCTGATCGGGGAAAAAGCTGGACCAACGAAAGGAGAAGGATAGGGCGTTCAAGAAAAAGCGGTGCCTCGTGCCTACCATCCGAAGTACAGCCTGATCGCCAGCTCGCGAGGCAATCCTACGGCCTCTATTTGTTTCGCCTCCTGCGCGACATCGTACTCCACCCTTTCGTGCTCGACCTCCACTTCCTTCCCCAACTTCAACACCATGTAACTCGCGCGGGGATCCCTATCCCTAGGCTGGCCCACGCCGCCCGGGTTTAGGACGAGCTTGCCGTGCACCAGCCTTCGCATAGGCATGTGGGTGTGGCCGAGCACTATCACGTCCGCGTCCACGTCCCTCATGAGCTCCGCGAGCTCTCGGTTGGAGATGTCCGGAAACACGTACTCGAAGATGGGATCGCGGGGGCTGCCGTGCACGACGTATATCCTCCTGCCCGCGCGCTTGAGCTCTAGCCTCTCGGGCAGGCGTCGAAGGTATGCGGCGTTTTCCTCGCTCAACTTCTCTGCCGTCCACAGCGCGGCTCGAGCGGCGGCGGGGTTAAAGCCCGAGACGTCGCGCGTCACGGCGCTGTAGTCATGGTTGCCCAGCACACTTAGGATGTCCCTCTCTCTCGCCAGCGCTACCACCTCGTTAGGCTTCGCCCCGTAGCCCACTAGGTCACCCGCGCAGATGAGCTCGTCCACCTTGGGCATGTGCTCGAGCACCGCCCGAAAGGCGGTTAGGTTTGAGTGCACGTCCGCGATCAGCCCGATCCTCAGCTCCACCACCATCGCAAGGTCTCGCGCTTAGGTTAAAAGGCCGCGCCTCGCTGTCCTCGTCGCGCGACCGCTCGTCCCGCCGCAGCAGGGCGGCAGATCTGGGTGCTGACGCAGCGCTTTTAACGAATATTCGACATTCAGGCGGCTGAGTTCTACGAATATTCGACATCCTGCCAGCGCGCCGAGTGACTTATACGACATCGATGCACCGCACTACGGATATTCGACATGGCGAGGGCTTTGACGGATATTCGACATCTGCGCTTCTACAGCGACACATATACGACGTCTCAAACCGCTCCGCGCTACGAATATTCGACAGCGAAGGCGAGGCGACCCAGCCCTCGCTCGAGGAGCACCGGAGGAAACTATTTTCCGCTCGCGCTCGCTCGAGGATATCGATGACGGCCATCCTGCTGGTGCTGTTCGGGATGCTCGCGGGACTGCTGAGCGGGATGCTTGGCATAGGCGGCGGCTCCATCCTGGTGCCCGCCCTCATCGCGTTGGGCTACAAGGTCCATGTGAGCATAGGCACCTCGCTCGCGGTGATAGTGCCAGCCACACTCGTGGGAGCCCTCCTCTACCGCGCCCACGGGAACCTCGACGCGGGAGCCTTCGCGCTCGCGGCGGCAGGGGCTTGTCTGGGCGCCGCGGTTGGGGCGAGGCTCGCCCAAGCCATCCCCTCCACCATGCTCGCGAGGCTCCTAGGCGCGGCGCTGATGCTCGTGGGGCTGAGGATGCTACTGGCGTGAAATCCAAGCAAGCGCGGACGACCCTCGAGCCGCCTCGCTTAGCGGTAAAGCTTTAATATCGTCTCGACGGCCTCCGCCACGCCCCTGCCGTAGGGTTGCTCGGTGACGTGGGTGCAGACCCTCTTCACCGCCTCGTCCGCGTTGGCGACGGCGAAGCTCACCCCGGCCACCTCCAACATCTCGATGTCGTTGGGTCCATCACCTATCGCCGCCACCTCCGCTAGCGTTGCGCCAAGCAGCGAGGCCACCTTGCGTAGGGCGTTGCCCTTGTTGACGTGAGGGCTCTTCAGGTGGATCGCGAAGCCCGAGTCGACCGCGACCAGCTCTAAGCCCTCCCTGCGCAGCACCTCCATCGCCTGCTCGGCGGAGATCGTCCGCTCGAGCGTGAGGCCCGTCAACCGCATGCTCGAGCTCCTCGTCTGCCTGAGCTCGCCGAACTCCCTCTGGAGCGCCTCCAACCCCCGATCCGCCTCCACCCTATCGCCGAGCAAGTACTCCCGCCCCGTCGCGCGGTCGAACACCACCCCTCCGTCCTCGGCGATGAGGGGACCCGAGGTGCCCAGCAGGATCGCCGCCGCCTCAGCGAAGCAAAGCACGTTGCCCGTGGAGAGCACCACCGGCAAGCCCTCCGCCTCCGCCCTCCTCACCGCCTCCGCGCCGGAGACGTCGAGCCTCCTGTCGCGAAAGGTGAGGGTGCCATCTATGTCGACGGCCAAAGCCCTGATCAAGGTTCCACCGTCAATCCCTGATGCCGTACTCGGTGATCACGAAGACCGACTCGCCCTCCGGCAAGCTGGGGCTGTCCACCACGCGGGCGATCCTCCTGCCGCCCTTGGACTTCCTCAAGTAGATGCGCGTCGTCGCCGAATGGGCGAGCACGTGGCCGCCTATCGGCCGCGTGGGGTCGCCGAAGAACATGTCGGGCCTAGCTTGAACTTGGTTGGTGACGAACACGGCGATGTCCTTGAGGTCGGCTATCCTATGCAGGGTCAGCAGGTGCCTCGCGAGCTTCTGCTGGCGGTCGGCGAGCGTCCCCCTTCCCACGAACTCAGCTCGGAAGTGGGACGTTAGCGAGTCTATCACCATGAGCCTCACCCCCTCGCGCTCGATGACCTCCTCCGCCTTCTCGGCGATGAGCAGCTGTTGGTCGGTGTTGTAGGACCTCGCGACCAAGATGTTGCGTAGCACCTCCGTGGGGTCCAGATCCAAGCCTAAAGCCATCTGCTGGATCCTCTCGGGCCTGAAGGTGTTCTCGGTGTCTATGAAGATCGCCTTTCCGTTGAGCCCTCCCCGCTCAGGAGGCAGCTGGACGTTGACGCAGAGCTGGTGCGCGAGCTGGCTCTTGCCCGAGCCGAACTCCCCGAACACCTCGGTTAGACCCTGCGTCTCTACTCCCCCTCCGATCATCTTGTCGAGAGCGTTGCTTCCGGTCGAGATGTGCCCCAATCGCTTGCGGCGCTCCAGTACCTCGCTCGCCTTCTCGTATCCCATTTTGGCCGCCTCCCGGGCGGAATTTATTATTCGCACCGCCATCCGCATCCCGAGCTCGGCGGCCTCCATCAGTTCGCCAGTCGTAGCCACGGCCAAACTTTCAACCGACTCATAGCCAGCCGCCCGGAGTTTTTCGGCTATCGCTGGTCCAACTCCGTCCAGCTCTTCGAGTTCGGTCATCTTTCACCCCTCCGCGACCTTCTCCTTTGGCTTTTAAACCGTTGCCCGCAGAGAGAGGTCACCGAAAGTGTTAAGTGGCGCCCAACTGAGTTCATAAGGGCGCGCATGGAAGAGGAACCAAAACTTTCGGACCTCGAAAAATTCCTCAATAAAAAAGTGATGATAAACATCAAGGACGGGCATAGGTTAAGTGGGATCCTCTCCCAATACGATGAACACATGAATTTGATATTAGGGGATGTCGAGGAATACTTCAACGATAAGCTCGTCGGACGCCACAAGTTGACCTTCGTCAAGGGGGGTAACCTAAGGACCATTTCGCTCTTGGAGGGCCAAGCGGATATGCCTCGCGAAGACCCTACGCGCTCGGCTAGCTCGTCTTGAACACCACTCGCCCTCTTACCCTACCTTCCCTGATCTCCTTCAACCCTTGGCTCGCCAAACGAGCTGCTAGCTCAGCAGTTGCCCCTCCCCCGACGCCGGCCTTCAGCTCCACCCCAAGCTCTCGCTGCACATCATCGATGATCGCTTGGAGCTCCTTCGCCCCGACGCCGTTGGAAGGTGCCATGAAGTTATCGCCTCCGGTGTAGAAGACGAGCGCCCCGTGCTTCGATAGGGCCTCCATGAGCAGGAGGTGTACCTTCTGCAAAAGCATATGGGTATCGTAGATGGGGCGGCTGTCGGTCATCAAGCTCGTGTGGTCTACGTCCACGTGCGCGATCTGCACCCAATCCTCATCAGGTGGAGCAACGCAGTCGCCGACTAGGGCACTTCGCCTTTCCACCGATCGGCTGCTTC
>JAWCKY010000025.1:0-4239 GCA_038851365.1 Hadarchaeales archaeon (SeqCode) | reverse complement strand
GTACCCAAGGTTCTCCCATCCTCGACTATCAGCATCTTTCTACCTTTTTCCGCTGGTCCAGAGCCAATTTTTTCAACTACGGTGCAGATCGCTATTTTTTTCCCTTCTCTAAGTAGCCGCCCGGCAGTTTCAAGAATTTCAGCGGACTTGAACAAATAATAACCCCCATAAATACAAGTGGGCAGTGGCTATCGCTAGATCCAACCCCGTCCCTCCATCGTATCCACCAAGCGAGTTGCAGCGATGCATAGCGCTGCTTTTCTGAGCGAGATCTCATGCTCACCCGAGTAATCCAGAGTTGCCTTAAAGGCTTCGAGTAGCGTTTTCTCAACCGTCGCGTAAGTTTCTTCTTTTTTTGTCCTACTACCAGACTTCGCCATTCTCCACTCATCGTAGCTTGCCACCACACCGCCAGCGTTCGCTAAGATGTCCGGTACTACTACTATCCCTTTCTCCGCCAGGATTTTATCCGCCTCCGGCGCGGTAGGCGCATTTGCCCCTTCGATTATGAGCTTTGCCTTGATATCGTGGGCATTTTTTGCTGTTATCACACCACCGATAGCCGCAGGTATTAAAATATCAACATCAAGCTTAAACAGTTGCTCGTTGGTCAAGTATTTCCCATCATAGCCATTTACTGTACCGCGCTCCCCCACATATTTTTTGAGATCTTCCACATCTATGCCGTCCCAGCAGAACGTGCCTCCACCGACGTCGGTGACCGCCACTACCTTAGCTCCTTTTTCGGCCAAGAAAGTACACGCCCAAGAGCCAACGTTTCCAAATCCCTGTACAGCAACCTTCAGCTCGGAAAGTTCTGAATTGAGAAACTCCTTAGCGGCGAAATCCGCTACGGTTGCAACACCATAACCAGTAGCTTCCTTTCTTCCCGGTAAGCCGCCGATGCCCACTGGCTTGCCGGTGACGCATTCCCGCATGTGAATTTCTCCAAATATCACTGCCATCTCCCTAGGGCTAGTGCCAAGATCCGGCGCTGGAACGAAGGCGCCCGAAGTTAGCTCGCTCCTGATCTTGTGGGCAAACTCCCTCACTAAGATACTTTTTTCCATGGCCGGGAGTCGACTATCCGCCACTATGGCTGCTTTACCGCCCCCAAACGGAAGGTCCATCAATGCCGTCTTGTACGTCATGATCTCTGCTAACTGAATGGTCTCCTCGAGCGTGACATCGCTGGACATCCTTATCCCGCCCTTACATGGAGGACCCCTTACAGCATTATGATAAACCACGTACGCTGGAACGCTGATGGCACCTTGTGAAGGAAGATAAACGTGAAGCCTCATGTTGATTATTTTATCGGGTTCGCTGAGGATCGTCAGCGCCCTATCGTTTATACCAACAAGACGAACGATTTCTTCGTCTATCAACATTTCCATCCCTTTCTATCACCCACCATAGCTACTTCGTGACTTATCAGTTTTTAAGTTAATACTCCAGATCGAAACGTCAGCTTTATGAAAGCCGGTATTCATTGTCATTGCGTGGAGATGGAATGCCGCGGGCCTTTATCGCGATAGATGTAAATGAAGAGGTCAGGCAAAAGTTGGTTGAAGCACAGCGAAAGTTAGCCGCAACGGGAGCACAATTAAAACTTGTCGAACCGGAGAATATACATGTGACAATAAAGTTTCTAGGCGACGTGGCTCACGAGCGGTTGAGCGAAATCGTGGATGCTCTTAAAAGGGTGGCAGCAAGCGTGCCACAGTTTGAGATGGAAGTTCGAGGGATGGGAGTATTCCCAAATCTTCATTACGTACGCGTGATTTGGGCCGGAGTTGCGAATGGACGGGAGAAAATTATAGCCACGCAAAAAAATGTAGATCGAGAACTGCAGAAACTTGGATTTCAACCGGAACGTGACTTCGTGCCCCACCTAACGTTAGCGAGGGTCAAATCCGCTGTCCGAAAGGATAAGTTGATTGCGCTCATTAAGGACATGTCAAGCGAAGAGTTTGGCAGAACTCAAGCGACGTCCATCGAGCTCAAGCAAAGTACCTTGACGTCGAAAGGTCCGATTTACAGCACCCTTGCGAGCGTTGAGTTCGTTTAGCGGTACCACGGCAAACAGCGAGTAATATACTCGGAAATGAATTTACGAATCGCTGCATCGCTGCAAAGCCTTGCTATTTTCTCGCCCTCGTATATTTCATATCCTTCCGCGATGGCTTCCGCCACATGTTTGCCGAAGGCTGACCTTTCGGTCAATGCTCGTTCTACGACTTCCCTAGCGCTCGTCAGCTCGCGTTTGATCTCAAATACCAACCTGCCCTCGGCGTCCATAAATGGTCCTGTAAATTTGTTTTTGGATCGCAGATGCTTCTCGATGAAATCGCCTACTTCGACCGTAATGGGCGGACCGGTATGGAGGCGCACGTCTGGTAGCTTAGCGATGCTCAATTCCAATAAGATGATTGAGCGACCATTTGACCATACATCGCTCCGGAACACCTCGAAACCCGACCTAGAAAGCCTCGCTATAAGGGCGCGCTCGGTTTTGCGCAGTTGGGGATAAAGTATGTCTGGAACGACCTCCGGCGATTTGAAGGCAATGCAAATAAACGTCGTGCCTCTTTGTCTCATTTTTTCTTTGATTTCTTTTGGGCTCAGCAATTTAGTTGGTCTGGGGAAGAAAAATCGTATATGTGGGTTGCGGAGAAAATCTTGACACGCTCGAACAAATGTAGCGAAGTTTTGCTTTGAAAGAGCCGCCGCAACATTGCGGTTAGCATCAACGGGGTCAATGACTATAAGAGGTTGTCCAGCGAACAATGCCTTAGCTTCTTCAGGATCCGCATAGCTATTTGTGAAATCAATAAACGTGCCTGGCGACCAAAAGCTAGCAGCGGCGACGACATTTTTGAATGAACGGTAATAGAGCACTAAAAGTTCTGAGAGATAGCCAGAAAATCCCTGCACCTTCAGTTCGGCGCCATAGACGCCTATGCCGGAAAGGAATTGCTTTAACAATAAAACTTCGTCTCTCAGCTCGGGCGTGAGTCGCCCGATGATGTAGCGGTTATGATGGGGAGTTCGGTCGACTGCGCTTTTTATCCTGCGCGCATCCGCTATATCGTAGCAAGGAACGAGATCGACCTCGAAACCATCGAACTCGGCTGTTACGTACGGGTGCTCCGCGTATCTCTCCTTTCCTTTTCGCCCAGCGACTTCTCGCGCTACAGCCAAACCGGTTCTTTCGAGTTCCTCGCGAGATAGGTCTTCGGGGAAAAGTATGAAAATATCTATATCGCGTTCGGTGCGCAACCATGTACCCCGAGCAGCTGACCCTACAAGCATGGGCTTAGCCTTAACGCCTAGTTTAGCGCACACTTCCTCTACACGTCTGAGGAGACCAGTGGCAACCTTTTGAAGGCGTATCTGCTCAGCCTTGGTCGGTCGCACACGTTTCAGCACCGCTTGCAGTATTTCGTCCATTCACTCGCCAGAGCTTGAATTGACGACAAGCGTTAAAGCATTAGCGTTGACATGCTGTCGTCAAAACTTCCAATAGTTGGCAAGCGCTTGCTTGACCTCGTTGATAACCTTTGGACTCCTCCGTTCAGTGGGGAAAGCAGGCAGCTCCCCCGTTAGAACTTTAACGATGTCAGTTGCCGCCCCCGCGACTGCATCCAATGAATAGCCTCCTTCGAGCACGAAAACTACTCGACCCCCGCAGTATTTCTTCGCCTGCTCGACGATGTATCGAGTTAACCACCCATATGCGTGTGTGGAAAGCTTCAGTTGGGTCAACGGATCATCGACGTGTGCATCCATGCCGACAGAGACAGCTATCAGCTCTGGCTTGAAGACCTCGGTCAGTGGGACAAAAAGTTCCTGCATCACGCTCGCGTACTCGGCGTCCGAGCTTCCGGGCGGGAGCGGCACGTTTACCGTGTAACCTTCTCCATCGCCGGAGCCGAGCTCGTGCACGAAACCGGTGCCCGGGTATAAAGTGCGGCCATCCTGATGGATGGACATGAACATGACGCTCGGATCCTCATAAAATATGTCTTGCGTGCCATTACCGTGGTGGGCGTCTATGTCTAAGATAAACGATCGTTTTATGCCATGCCTTCGCTTGAGGTGTTCTATCATTATCGCCATGTTGTTGAAGTAGCAAAAGCCACCGCCCCGCGCTCGCGAGGCGTGATGCCCTGGAGGACGAACAAGCGCAAAAGCGTTGGCCGCGTTTCCGGTTATCACGAGTTCCCCGGCCTTCAT
>JAWCKY010000024.1:0-5675 GCA_038851365.1 Hadarchaeales archaeon (SeqCode) | reverse complement strand
GACTGCTTGGTTACGGGGCCCGTGACCAGCAGGATGTCCGCATGCCTAGGGCTTCCCTTGAGCTTTATCCCGAAGCGCTCCGGGTCATAGCGAGGCGTCAACGCCGCGATGACCTCGATGTCGCAACCGTTGCAAGAGCCACTGTTGTAAAGGAGCAACCATGGCGATTTCTGTCTGAAGAACCCCATCAATCCCATCGACTCACCCCATCATCAGCACCAAAATGGCGATAAAGATCGCTACGAGGCCGACGATGACCCAGAGCAGGTAGGCGCTGACGACGCCGGTGTGTGCGGGCCGCACATAGCGGTAGAAGGGCTTTAGGACCCTGCGCACGGGCGAGAAGAATTGCTCACCGTCCATGCGCGTCTCGGCTGGCCCCAATTCCTCGCCGCATGCGTAGGTTGCGAGTTTCTCGGCGCTCGGCTTCGGCGCCTCGATCTTTCGGCCGACCTTATACAAAGCGTATGCCAAGATTGTCCCGAGCAACATCACCGCGGTGGCTACGACTGGCCCCCAATATCCAAATCCGAGTTCCATCAGGCACCACCTAGGACTGATTTAACGTAGCTATCGATTTGCATCACCGCTTCCTGAGCTGGTCGTGCGATCGCGATGCCTAGCTGCGGCAGTATTCCCAAGACCACACAGAGCGCGGCGAGCAAGCAGATGGGGAAAAGCATCAGCGCCGGTACTTCCTTCACGTTTTCTAGATATCTTGGTCTCTGCCCGAGGAAGACGGAGGCGAAGGCCTTCGCTAGGTAGGCGAGGGTCAGCACGCTTACGAGGACCGCCATCGCCACCGCGAAGAGGTAGGGCCCTCCGGCCTCGACTCCGGCCATATACAGCATCCATTTGCTCGCGAACCCGTTGAGCGGGGGCACGCCCGCCGTGGCGAGGGCTCCGACCGCAAAGGCTACGGTGGTTATGGGCATATTCTTACCCAGCCCACCCATCTCATCGAGCTCGCGCCTACCGGTGCGATGGATGATCGCTCCAGCGCACATGAAGAGCAACGCTTTCATGATGGCGTTGTTGAGTAAATGGAAGAGCCCTCCTTGGATGCCGGTGGTCGTGCCTAGGCCTATGCCGAAGAAGATGTAGCCCATCTGGGAAACCGTGGAATACGCTATCAACCGCTTGATGTCTCGTTGGGCCAACGCCATCAGAGCTCCGATCAGCATGCTGGCGAGGCCAAGCCCCACTAGCAGCGAACCTATCGCCAAAGTTCCAAACATCGCGTAGACCAAGCGCAACATGCCGTACGCGCCGATCGTGACGAAGACGCCGGAGAGCAAGGCGCTGATCGACGTTGGGGCGGCGGGATGTGCGTCGGCGAGCCAAGCGTGCATTGGGACGACTGCCGCCTTCACGCAGAATCCAGTCACGAAGAGAGAGAGGGCGAGCACGAGGATGATGGGCATGGATCCGGTACTTTCAACGGTCTTCAACTTTATCATTAGGTCCGCGATATTCAAGCTGCCAAAGCAGCCGTACACCAAAACGATGCCGAGCAACAGAAGGGACGTCCCAACTGAGCCGATGATCAAATATTTTACGCTGGCCTCGATGGACTCCCACTCTCGATCGAAAGCTACTAGGGCGTACGTTGAGATGCACATTATCTCCAAAAAAACATAGAAGTTGAAGATATCGCCGGTTAGGGAGACCCCCATCATACCAGCGGTGATCAGCAGGAGAAGCGTATAGTACTGATCTAGGCCACTCCTCCTTTGCATGTAGGTGATCGAGTAAATCGCGACGAGGAAACAGATGCCGGCGATGATCAGCGCCATGAGAAGGCTTAACCCATCCACAACTAGGTTTATGCCCCAGGGCGGCGACCATCCCCCAAGCTTGTAGACAAAGATCCCGCTCCCTCGCACAGCAGGCGCCATGCTCGCGACGATCGCGAACGTCGCTGCCATCGCCGCCACCGCGAACCAGTCCCGCGCGCGCTCCATGCGCAAGCGCCGAGCGAGGATGCCGATGGGCGTCGTGAGGAATGCCGCAAAGAGGGGCAGCACAACGGCCAAGATGGGGGCGCTTTCGATCAACCTCTCAGCCTCCTCACCTCAAACGGGTTGAGCGTCCCGTAGTGGCGATACACGTGTATCGCTAGCGAGAGGGCGAGCGCGACGATGCAGATGTTAATGACGATCGACGTCAGCACCAGCGCTTGGGGTATCGGGTCGACGGCTCTAAGGGCGAACTCCTCGCCCGCGCCTTCCCCTCCCGTGACGATGGCGGCTATCCCACCCGCGCGGTAGCCCAGGCTTATCAGGAGCAAGTGGATGCCGTCGGTCATCACCCCTAGCCCCATTATCATCTTTATCAGGTTTCGCTTGCAAAGCAGGCAGTAGATGCCGAGCGAGAAGAGCATCGCGGCGACGGCGTAGTTCAGGCTCATAGCTCCTCACCACCCGCCACGCGAAGCATAACGTAGAAGATCAGGGCTATGCCAGCCGCCACCTTTATGCTGGTGCCTATGTTGAGCAGGGGCAGGTCCCCCCCGCTGAAGAGCTCCCCCAGCCTCCCCAGGGGGAGGACGTGGCCGTAGAACTTCGCCACGCCTAGGACCAAGCCGGCTAGCCCTATGCCGACCAGGATCAGGCCTCCCAGCGCCTCCGCCAGCTCGAGCTTCAGGATGTCGATGGCCGTTTGGATGCGTCTCATGCCGTAGGCGAGGACGAGCATGAGCAGGGAGGCGGCTATGATCACGCCTCCTTGGAAACCTCCGCCGGGCGTCAGGTGGCCGTGGAGCACGACGTAGGCGCCGAAGAGGAGCATGAACGGGAGCAGGAGCCTGCTCACCGTCCTCACGATCAAGGTCATGCCCGCCATCTCACCGCCTCACCATGGCCCTGAAGAGCATCACCACCCCGCACACCGCGGTGAAGAGCACCGTCGCCTCGCCTAGGGTGTCGTAAGCCCTGTAGTCCCAGACCACGCTGGTGACGACGTTGGCGGAGCCCGTCGCCTGCGGCGCGTCCTCCAGGATGCGTTGGCCCACGCTCTCGCCCACGAAGCCTCCGAGCCTGCGCTCGGGGAAGCTGCCGAACGGCGGGAGATAAACGTTCACCACGAGCAGGAGCAAGGCGGCGAGGAACAGGACCGCGCCAAGGGCTAGGGCTCGCCTCATATCACTCCGTCCTCCTCGTCCTGCTTATCGCCACCACGTAGAGCGCGGTCGCTACCCCCGCGCCGACCGCCGCTTGAGTTATCGCGATGTCAGGGGCCCGCAACATGTAGAAGATGACCGCGAGCACCACCCCAGCGCCGGCCAGCGATACGGCGGCGTAAAGCAGGTCCTTTAGCTCGATCGCCATTAGGCAAAGCGCGAACAGCAGCAGGAGCAGCAGGTTTTGGATCAGGAGCTCCCACCCCAAGGTCTCTCCTCCCTGAGCTTGTCCACCACGCTGCCCCGCCAGAGCTTAACGCCCGACTTGTGCGCCGCCCTTGCGATGGCGTGCGCCCCGACGGGGTTCGTCAGGAAGATGAACAGCGCGATGGTGAGGGCCTTCAAGGTGTAGAGGCTGATTCCCTCGAGCAGGCTCACGCCGAGCATGATGGTTATGGTACCCCCCACCACGCAGACGGTGTTGGCGTGGATGCGGTTGTAGACGTCGGGCAGGCGGACGATGCCGATCGCCCCCACGAGCGCGCAGAAGGCCCCGACCCCGAGCAACAGGTCGCCGATGATGATTTGTATCAACTTTCCAGCCTCCTACCCTCGAGGTACTTGGCCACGGCGAGGGTGCCGATGAACGCTAGGAACGCGTAGACGAGGGCGACGTCCAGGTAAATGGGCGAGCGCCAGAGGACGGCGAGCAGGACCAGGCAAGCCGTCATCAGCGAGGTGAGGGCGTCTATGGCAACCACCCGATCCGGCGCGGTCGGGCCGAGGAGCGCGCGGAGGGCACAGAGGCAGGCCCCAGCTAGCACCGCGGCGATCGCGATGAGCATCATCATCCGAACACCCTCGCCAAGAAGCGCTCGAAGGGCCTTGCTATCTCCGCCTTGGCTTGCTCCGGCTCCGTTGCCTTGACGTCGATCCAGTGCACGTAGAGGCAGGGCTTGGCCTCGTCGACCTCGACGCTCAATGTGCCGGGGGTCATGGTGATGGAGTTGGCCAGCGAGGTTATGCCCACGTCGCTTTTGAGCTCGGAGGGCACGCGGACGATGCCGGGCTTGATGGGCATCCGCGGGTGGAGGATGCGGTAGATGACGCCCGCGTGGGCCTTGACCTCGGCCCAAGCGTAGGCGGGCAAATAAGCTAGGAGGTAGGCCCATCGCTTAGGTTGGAGCTTCTCCCCAATTGAACCGTGGATAAGTAGCTTACGCGTGGGCCAAGCCACGAGCGCCGCCACCACCGCCCCCGCGAAGAGCTCTTGGCGATCGAGCGAGCCGGTCAACCCTATCCACGCCAGCCAGAGGCAGGCGAAAGCGGCGATGAACTTCTTCAACCCTTCGCGCCCCTTATCAAATGTAAGGAGCCGGCTTAAACTTTACTATTCGGTCCGATTAAACTCGAAAGTTTAACCACCCGGTCGAGGCGTGGCCCAAGCTTTGCGCCCTATAATTTTTGCGAAACTGTTTATAAGGGGAAGAGCGTCGTCTGGCTTGGCGGAGGGTCGGGTTAAGCATGTCCGTTCGCGACCTGGAGGGGCACTCGCGCATAAGGGTTCTAACCCACGGCGAGGACGTGGACGGCGTCGCCTGCGCGGCGCTGCTCCTCAAGCGATTCCCCAACGCGGTCGTCGACGTGGCCATCCCCAAGCGGGACCTCAGGGGGAGCTATGACGTGGTCGTCGACCTCCCGCTCCCGAAGATGCTGGAGGCCCGCCTGTGGGTGGACCATCATTCCGCGACCATCGAGGAAGGCAGGTGCGAGGAGAAGATCTACGACCCCACCGCCCCCAGCGCCGCGGGGCTGCTCGCGAGATACCTCGGGCTCGCCGGCGACGAGCTGGCCGCGATCGCGGATAGGGCAGACTCGGCGAGTTACCTGAGCGAGTCCCCCAAGGAGTTGGGAGGCAGCTACGATCCAGCATGGGATGTGAACGACGCGGTGAAGTCCATCACCTCAAAGGAAAGGTTCGTGGAGCTGGCGAGGGTGCTGGCCTCGCGGGGCGCGGCTGCGGTGAAGGAGGTCTTCGAGGAGGAGATCTCCTACACCAGGCGCCTCAGGAGGGCGGCCGAGGAGGTGGTCCGCGAGGTATCCGAGCTGGCCGCGGGGGAGGGAAGGCCTGACTCCTATATTATAATAGTGCCTCCAATGGAGAGGGGTGGCTCCACGTTCTCGGGCCATATGGTGTTCTCGCTCTACCGGATGGGGGCGAAGGCGTCGGCGGTGTTCTACGGACAAAAGCCGGGCAGGGAGGGGTGCTGGATCAACGTCGCCAAGGGCTTCGAGGGCCTGGATGCCTCGGCGATCGCCGAAAAATACGGGGGAGGGGGGCACAGGTCTAGCGCGGGCGCGCCCATAGGTCCCGAGCGAATGGAGGAGATCAGGCGAGAGTTCGAGAGGGCGGGGCTTCATCCTATCGTGGTGGACCTCAGGGACAGGAAGGTCCTGCCGGAGGAGCGGTGACGGGCTCGAGTACCCTCCATGCTGATCGTTTTTATGTTACATATGTAACAAAAATTCCTGACCTGGGCGTTAGGGAATCTAA
>JAWCKY010000023.1:0-6899 GCA_038851365.1 Hadarchaeales archaeon (SeqCode) | reverse complement strand
GCGATCCCGTCAGCATCTACATGGGTTATAACCCTAACGCGACTTCTCCCCACCAAATGGGCTTTAAAGAACGCCGCCGCCTCCTCCGCCATGCGGTAAAATTTCCTTATCTCAGCGGGTATCAAGTTAGGCACCTATCGAACCAAAAGCGCCGCCTTCTCTGGCTCGTAGCGCCAGTCCGCGGGTAGCGCGCCGACTCGGATGTAGTACTTGGCAAGCCTGTTTATCCTGCTCTCGAGGATCTGAAGGGCCCGCTTGGAGGACATATCCTTCCTATTTCGCTCCAGATGCCTGCGCAGCCTGACCGCTTTTTTAATTAGGTTCATCAGATCCTCGGGTATCTCAGGCTTTAAGCCGTGCCCATCTAAGATCTGTGTTACGCTCTTCCCCGTGATCTGCTTCACGTCCGGTACGCCATACTGATCGCGTAGGATGAGGCCGATCATGCTTGCGGAGTGTCCACCCTTCGCCAGTTTCACCACCAGTTCCTCCACCTCGCTAGCGGATAGGCCGCTTGGGGATCTGATGGCCCTTCGACTTTCTGGCGGCTCCCCCATTTTTCCACCTCAGGCCTTTTTCCTTTGGATGTACCACTTAAGAAACTTTTCGAAGGCCTTTGCGCGGTGAGAAAATTTGTTCTTTTCGTCGATCGACATCTCGGCGAAAGTCCTACCGTCTCCACCGATCGGAATAAAAATAGGGTCAAATCCGAAGCCTCCCGATCCCCTACTCGTTCTCGCGATATATCCCCTCGCATTCCCGGAGAACACGATTGGCCTCGAGCCTGGTTCGCAGTATGCTACCGCCGAGCGGAACTCGGCCCTTCTGTCGCTCTCACCGGCCATTAGCTTTAGCAGACCATCGTTGCCTATGGTTTTGAACGCATATGAGGAGTAGGGCCCTGGGAAGCCGTGCAGGGCCTTCACGAAGAGGCCGGCGTCCTCCACGAAACATGGCCTTTTCAGCGCCGTACATGCGACGATCGCGCTGTGCCTTGCTATTTCCTCCAGCTTATCCGACTGAATTTCCTCACAAGGCCCGCGGTACATCTTGAGCTTTATCCCGTGGACCGAGGCCATCTCCTTCACCTCTTCGAACTTATGGCGATTTCTGGTCGCGAAGATCAGGTCCACGTCCTCTCCTCCCTTGGCACATAGCGGCCGCGTCTTTCGATCTCCTCGGCGCGTCCGATGATGTCATCGGCAGATTTCCCCAGCTCGCCCCTATACCCGGCGACGATCGCCCCATAAGCTTCATCGGCAATGCGAAAATGGGTGCTCTGCAGGGCACGCTTGAGCAGGTGGAGGTCAACGCCGCGTGCCTCAAGCGAGCGGTCGTATCCCCCCAGCCCAAAGTCCACGAAGTAAACTTTGCCATCTTTTGTCAATATCATGTTAGAGGTCGTCAGGTCCCCGTGGACCATCCCCGCTTTGTGCAGACGAGCGATCTGCATGCCTATGAGACGGCACAGCTTGCGCCTCTGGGCTGGCTTGAGCTTATCCAGGACCAATTTTACTTGCTCCCCTTCGACGAACTCCAGGACCAATCGCATGCCCGTTCGATCGACCTCATAGACGGCCGGCGTTGGCACACCCGCGACCTTGGCATCCGCGAGCAACCTCGCCTCGAGGGCGGTGCGGCTTTCCCGTAGTCGCAGGTCGAGCTGGGGCACCCTGTATTCCTTGCTTATGCGATGCTTGACGATGACCTTGCCGGCACCGGCTGGGTGGAGCACCTTCGAGAAATCCTCTAGGTAGAGATTTGCCTCTGCCCCCTTTTTGATCAACACTTGTGTCCCCCCATTTAGGTGCGAAGGGGCGCTGTTTAACCCTACCGCTGGGCTCCTCCACGGATGAGTAGCCGCAGGCAGTCCCCGCGAAAGCTGAAGGTAGTTTACTCCTAGCGGTAGTATACGCTCATGGAGAAGCCAAAGCACTAGGGAAAATTTTCCACAAAGAAAGCGAGATCTCCCTTATCTCCAGGGGATGTCGACCTCATCGGTCCTCCACCTTTGGCGAACCACGGTTTCCTCTAGCCTTTGCCTTGCGCCGTGAGTATATGCGAGCAGGCCCGCCCAAGCGATGTTTGCCCCGCAGTCTTGGCAAAATTCCCTAGGCGGGACGTAAAACCTCGCGCCATGCTCCTCCGCCATCAGCCTCATCATCTCCCTCAGCCTCTGATTGGCGGCGACGCCCCCCGTCAACATCACCTCCCGCTTCTCGGTGTGCGCCAGCGCCCTTTCTGTGACCTCGACGAGGGCGGCGAACGCGGTTTCTTGAAGGCTAAAACATACGTCCCTTAGGTCAGCTCCGGCTTTGTACTTCCTCACTGCCTCCGTCATCAAGCCGGAGAACGACAGGTCCATCCCCTTCACCACGTAAGGCAGTGGGATGTAGTTCTTTCCCTCCCTCGCCAATCGCTCCACCTGGGGTCCCCCGGGGTGGGGTAGCCCAACTTCGCGAGCAAAGACATCCAAGCAATTTCCTATCGGGATGTCTAGCGTTTCGCCGAAAACGCGGTAGCGACCTGCGTCAAAGGCTATGACTTGCGTGTTCCCCCCGCTGACGTAGAGCGTAACGGGGTCCTCGGCCCCCTCGATCAAGCGGCCGATCTCTATGTGGGCAATGCAATGGTTGACGGATATTATCGGGACGTCAAGCCAGCACGCTAGGGCCCTCGCGGCCGTGGCAGCCGTTCGTAGGCATGGGCCCAACCCTGGACCGGCCGAGAAGGCCACAAGGTCTATATCCCTCGCCTTGAGTTTGGCCGATTTCAGCGCTTCGGCTAAGGCCGTTTTTGCGTTCGCCGCATGAAATTGAGCCGCCTCCCTTGGGTGGATGCCGCCTTGCTTGGGCAAGTAAGTTTTAGCCACATTGGCCAGGATATTGCCGCGGGAATCTACGATCCCTATACCGAAAGTGTGGGCAGTGCCTTCTATCCCTAGGCAGATCATCTCCGTCCCAGTTATATCTCGTCGGGGAGGCCTTATTTTTCTAGCGAGGAGTAGTCTAGCTACCGCTGTTAGACGGCGAAGCCAAAGCAGCTACAAAAGATCATTCCGTGGAGACTTCAGCTATGGCAAATCTCCGTCGCACGGCCCTTATCCGAACCTTTACTTCATCCCCGACATTTGTGCCGGGCACGAAGACCACAAACCCCTGTATCCGGGCAATCCCATCGCCGCCCTTTCCGCGGCTTTCGATCTTAACGGTATGGGTCTCGCCCACGCTAACAGGTGCTAGCGGTCCCCGTTCACTTCTTTGCCTATACACCTTTTTCAACTCCTTTGTTGGTATGTTGACATAGCTGTAGGTGCTCTTAAATGTTTGTATTGACGACCCCCACGGCGTGACTTCTTGAGTTTTAAGAGCCATCCGAATTTAAACCCAGTTTTACCAAAAATAAAATCGGCCGCCGGATGTTCGTCCGCAAACCCTTCTGGAGAAAGGTGCCTACATGTGAAGCGAAGGAGCTCACGCTTGATGATCTTGAGGGCCTCGCGAAAAAATTAAAGGAAAATAAACTCTCCGACCTCATGAAATCCGTACCCTCGAAGTTGAATGAAATAGCATCCGCGCGGGAAGCGGTTCATGCTGCAGTTCAAGCGCTGGGCAGCGCTGAGCCGACCGAAGAAGTATACCCAAAATTATATAAGATGGGCGACGAGGCGAGGCGGCACCTCTTCAACAAGGCGATGCGTGCACTTAGCGCCATTGAGATCCCCAAACATCCGACGTGGCAAACCCTGTTGGATTTTCGCGATTCCGTACTTCGTGCAGCGGGATCCACGATGGAGGCGAGCGCTGTCCATGGTAGATACGCAGCGATCGTTTTCGAAAAACAGACGAGGGATTTCATCCGATCCGTTAAGAGATTTGGTGAACTTGCCGCGAGTTTCAATGATTTCCTGCAGGGTTGGGATCAAGAGCTCCAAAAATTAGAGTCCATATCCTTGCTCTCGCAGCGTCGGAGGGAAATTCTAGAAACTCTAGCGGGGCTGCGCGATCAAAGGGAATTGCTAGAAAAGGAGATAAGGTCGCTAGAGCAGGCCTTAGCGGAGGGATCATCGGACCTCGAGCATTTTTTAGCGCACGATCTCAAGCAGCTACAGCACCTTCGCCGGGAGGTAGAGGAGCTCGAGCGTAAGGTGAAAGAAGTGGAAAATGGGATCTCATCCACTTTTTCCGGGCTCTCCCGCCCGTTTAGGAAGATGAAAAAAGTATTGATGCTCGAAGGGCATCGACTCGATAGGGGCACAGTCAAAATGTTGGAGTTGTACATAAACGACCCGCTGCGAGCCGTCCTTTCGGAAGACGATGGTCTCCCCATTCTCAACCTCTTACTGAGGGAGCTTTTGGGCTTAATTCAAGGTGGAAAGCTGGGGCTGGAAGCCAGAGAGCGCGAGAAAAGGCTGAGGCAGATTCAAAGTCTATTGAGCTCTGGGGTCTTGCTCAAATTTCAGGGGGAATACAGGGCGCTGTTGGACGAAATTTCGACTAAAAAGTTAGAGTATGAACGATCCACGTTACACGGGCGAAGGGCCGAGCTGGAGAAATCCGTCCAGGAAAAGAGGGCGAAGCTCGACTTAGCTAGGGAGAAGTTGATTACGATCGCGACAAGGATAGATGAGTTAGAGCGTGAACTTAGAGAGAATGCGGCTGAAATCGAAAGGGTTTCCTCCGAGGTCTTAGGCGTGGCAGTGAAGTTGATTTAAAGGTTATTTTTTGAAGTCGGTGTAGCCGCATTTCCCGCAGGAAAGTCTATCTCCATGGTCCGCCATGAAGACGTCCGGGCCGCACCTAGGACACGACTGTCTCAGCCTTACAAGCCTTTCCCCATCCAGCTTGTATAACCTGGCCTTCCTCGCCTTTTGCTCAGCCACCCTTCTCACCCTCTACTTTCTCCGTTTTGGGTTTCGCCTCTTCTGCCCTTTCTGGAAAGTTACGCTTGAGCAAGTACCGCGGCTCTAGCTTCTCGAGCAGTTCCCTAGAGCCGTAGACGCGGGCTATGCCCGATGCCTGCTGACGGCCGAAGAGGCTCGCCATTTTCTCGATTACGACCAAATCCTCGGACACGCCGAGTTGGGCCGCCAGTTGGGCTCGGACATCCTTTCGGGGAGGGGTCGGCCCACTTGTATGATCCACCCTGAATTTAATTTCAGTCCGTCGAAGCAATGGGTTCTCCGTTTTCTGAATTATTTCTACCTTCATCAACGACCCCCTTGAATTTTTGAGCTCCGCTTAATAACCTTTGCTTTCGCCAACTCGCGTGCTTCCGAGTTTAAAATCCCATGAAGTGCGTAACTGCTATCACAGCTATAATAGACCGCGTGATTTTTGTCACTCATAAGATAACTTTACAATGTGCGAAATCGGATAACCCTTTGGACCTGGCTATTTTGCAAAGGCCGTAGACCAAATCGTGAATGCACTTGTTTTCTATGCACGTGTCTCAATAGTGGGTTGGCAAGTCTTAATCGGTTTTGAAGAGTTTCAGCAACTTTTGAAATTCACGCTTTTTCTCCTCCGTGACCTCCACCACCACCATCCCCTCATTTGGTTGCCCGTAGACGACGATGGATCCCATGGGCGCGGTCAAAACCGCCGGTAGGGTCGCGAGGTCCTCCTCCCCTTCCACTATTATCTTCAGCGGGGGCTTGGCGGTTTCAAGAGCGGCTAGGAGCTCTGGCGTAAGCGTGGCGGCCGGGTTCACCACCCTAATAGCTGGGGCCTCAAAGGCCTCGATCGCCCGCACAACCTCGCGATCGGCCGGTGATCTCATGACTTTGAGATCCACGATCGCTATGTCCGGTTTAAGGCCATTGGAGAGAAGCCTCGCGGTGGTAACGTCGCCGACCGATATCAACCTCTTCGCGCGCGCCTCAGCTATACGTTTGATCGCAGAAGCGGTATCGGTGTAGAGTTCACCCAGCGGGCGCTTGAGGAGCGGACGAACCTCCGACGGCAACCTCAATTTACCTAACCCTCAGGGCGTACCTTCCGGGCTTGTTTATGTTTAATCTCTTAGCTATCCTCGAGTCCGTAGGATCGAGTACCACGACGTAGCCTGACCAATCGTCGGACGTAGAGGAGGACCTACAGATGGGGCAGGTGGTGCCCTCGAAGATCGAGTGGCAATTGCGACAGGCCTTCTCGCTCAACTACTACTCCCCCCCTTTCGCTCCTCCTCTATCCACTCCAGCTTGCCCAATCCAGGCTGGCGCATGGTCAGCCCTATCTTGCCGGCGCGCGCCCCCTTTTTCATGCTGACCGTCACTATCCTGGCCCTTATCTTGTCCCCTTCCTTCAGCGAGCGCTTGCTCTCCTTGCCGTACAGAATGCCTTTTTTCTTGTCGTAGCCCACGAAATCGTCCATCACCTGTGAGACGTGCACTAGGCCATCCACGGGGCCTAAGCGCACGAAGGCACCGAACTCGACTATCTCGACGACCTCCCCCAGCACTACCTCGTTGACCTCGGGCTTGTACACGAGCGCCTCGAACACGACGTCGTGGTAGCTCGCTCCATCGCCCATTATTATCCTTCCGACCCCTATCTCCTTGACCTCCGTGATCGCGAGCACCACGCCTATATCCTTGTCCATCAACCCCTCGTAGGTCTTGCGCAAGACATCGTGGACCACTTCCTTGAGGGGCTCCTCAAACCTATCTGGAGGCACTCGGATCGTGTCACTTATGGTGACGAGCTTGTACATCTTATACCCCCTGAGCATCTCACGCGCGCCAATATAAATCCTCACGCGAACAACGGCGCTATTATCAGCGACACTATGGACATGAGCTTTATCAATATGTTAAGCGATGGGCCGGCGGTGTCCTTGAACGGATCGCCGACGGTATCACCTATCACGGCCGCGGCGTGCGCGGGAGAACCCTTGCC
>JAWCKY010000022.1:0-5714 GCA_038851365.1 Hadarchaeales archaeon (SeqCode) | reverse complement strand
GTTCCATCGCCCGCTCGATGCAGGAGCCGAACTCCTCGAGCACTCGACTCATCCCCTCGAGCACCTCCGCCAACTCACGCGCGGCCCTGCGGAGATCAGAGGTGGTCGCGCGGTCCGGCTCGCTTAGGGCTTGGCGAAGCCCGTCGAACTCCTCCTTGAGCTTTGCGAACCTCGCCGAGATTCCCTCGATCTCCTCGCGCAAGCGATCGAGCGTTCCCCTCGCCTGTCTTGGCCTCTCCTCGCCGGCCTTCTCGACCTCCGCCTTGAGCCGCGAGATCTCCGCCTCCACCGCGGCCCTTTCCTCGCTGGCGGAGGCCACCATCTCGGCCAGCGTCCTCACGCGCTCCCGCAGACCGCTGGCAACCGCGAGCGCATCGGACCTCCTCCTCTCATCTATAAGCTTGTCAAGCTGCCCGATCCTGTCCTTGCACCTCTCGAGCTCCTCCGAGATCTTCTGGGACTTCTCCCTGAGCCTCGAGAGCTCCCCCGAGCTTGCGGCCATCCTCGCCTGGACTTCGGAGAGCTTCCTCCTGCAGGCGTTGGCCCTCGCGAGCAACAGGACCGCGCGGCTGTGCTCGAGCTGGGCCTTCAGCTGCCTGTAGCGGAGGGCGTCCTCCTTCTCCTTGCGCAGCCTCTCCATCTGCATGCCGATCTCGTTGAGGATCGCCCCCATGCTCTGGAGGTTGGCCTCGACCCTCTGGAGCTCGGCCAGCGATTTCTCCTTCTTCTCGTCGTACTCCGCGATGCCCGCGATGTCGTCGATGATCGCCCTGCGCTCCAAGGGGCTCATCTTGATGAACCTGTCCACGTCGCCCTGCATGATGAAGTTGTAGCCGCCCGGGCTCGACATCACCTTGGCGAGCAGGTCGACGATCTCCTGCCTCGAAACGCGCCTCTTGTTTATCATGTAGACGCACTTGCCGCTGCGGTCGACGCGCCTGGTTATCATCACCGTCTTGGAGTCCACGGGCAGGGCGCCGTCGCTGTTGTCGAGGTGGAGGGAGACCTCCGCGAACGGGGCGGGCCTCTGGCCATTTCCGCCGTTGAAGAGAAGGTCGGAGAAGCGCTCGGCCCGCATCGTCTTAGCGCTCATCCCCCCTAGCACGAAGCAGAAGGCCTCGACTACGTTGCTCTTCCCCGAGCCGTTGGGGCCCACTATCGCCGTCAGGTGCGGGGAGAGGGGCAGGGTGACCTTGGCGTTGCCGAAGGACTTGAACCCCCGCATCTCGATCTTGCTGACGTGCACCACCCTTTCATGCCCTGGGCTATTTTATTCACCCCCGCTCCCCCTCGGTTCAACCTCCTCCGGCAGATTTCAGCTTGGTCTCCCCTATCAACAAAATTTCCCCTGCAACCAACAAAATAAAAAAAGAAAAATAGACTCGGCTCCTTTAACGGCTCGATTTTCAAGCGGGAAATTCGTACATGCAGAACTTCTTCCCGCCGCCATAGTAGGCGCTGGTCGTGCCTTGCCAGTAGTAAATATGCCCCGCTGCAAACCCTAGCCTGCTGCCATTGTAATACGTTATCGGATACGGAATTTTCGCCAACCTCTCCCAAGTGTTAGTGGAGATCACGTAGCGGTAGAAGTTGTCGCCTGGGTTCTCCCAGCAGTCGCCCCCACCGAGAGCATAAATGTAGTCGGTATGTTGAGGAAGCCAATTGCCTATCCAAAGCAGTGACCCCCCATCGCCGACGCCTCCACCTTCTGGTATTGGCGCCATTTCGACCCAACTATCGCTGATGATGTCGTAGCGCCAGAAATCCTGCAGCGGCGAGGTCTCTAGGTACTCGCCGCGTAGCGCGTAGAGGTAGCGACCGCCGGTCCAGACGAGCGAGCAACCGTCGTCGATGCCTCCGGGCGGCGATGTTCGAAGCTCCCAAGTGTTGCTCAAGGGATCATAGCGGGCGAAAGCCGTGCCGTGCGAGCTACTCCCAAGCAGTGCATAAATGCGGTTATCGTAGCCCGACCAAGCGATCGCGTCTCCCGCACCTTGGGGTGCTGGAGTATCGGCGAGCTGCGTCCAGCTGTTTGCTGAGATCGAATAGCTGAAGAAAAGCCTTCGATCCGCGTCCTCGTATCTAGCGCCACAGAGCGCGTAAATGCGATCCCCGTAGTCCCAAGCGATGGCGGTGCCGTTCCTAAAGGCCCCAGTCGGGAGACCGCTGACGCTGAGGGCGTTCCAGCTATCGCTGCTCGGATCGTAGCGCCAGAATTGGGGCGTGGAGGTCGCGTAGAGACACCTAGCGATGTAAATATAGTTCCCGTCGCCGCACAACGATTCACCGTAGCCACCGACGTCCGGAGTATCGGCCTTTTCTACCCAAACGTTACCCATCGGTGGGGCGACGAGAAGCTTCACCTCATCGAACCAAGCAATGGCTTGGGCGCTCTTGTTGTTGCCGGTCTTGTAAACAAATCGAAGCCTGATCGTATAGGTGCCCGTCTCGTCAAAGTGGGATGAGACATCCTTATCGGAGACCGTATACCAAGTATTCCAGGCCTGGGGTGCTCCCAGCTTGCTGTCGAGGTCCACTGTGGCTCCGCTGGGCTTCACAGCCGTCACGTATAGGTCCGCTTGGGCGGGGGCCACCCCTGCGTAGCCCTTCTTCCACGCATAGGATAGGGTAACCGTTGAATTCGCTTGGATGATCGTTGAAATTGTTTGCTGCCAGTAGGCTTGACCGGCTTTATTCCTGCCTACCTCACTGCTCGTCTTCGCGCACCCTCCGTTGAGATAACCGGCCGAATCCCAAGAGCCAGTTGGATTTCCCGCAACCTTTACGAAGGTCCAACTGGTGGTGTCGCTTACAAAGCTGCCATTTATTATTACATCGACCCCTGCAGCTACAGCCGAAATCGTTGCGGCCAAAACTATGGCTACGACTAAAATTGAGGTCGTTGTAGATTTAACCGCTTGGTTCAATCTTCTCATCTTCTGCCTCCATTTGGGAACGTCCGTTATTTTTTCCTGACTTTATAAAACTTGCCCAAAACTTCGAATCGAGAAAAAACCAAACCGATAAAAAGGGATTTTAAGAAACAACCTTTCGAATCCAATCAGCTAAGTTTTCAATGTTTTCGCGCATTTTCGTGATATCAAAAACTCTCAAACGTTTATTTTCCGCCGAGCTCGTACAGCTCGGGGTTGAGCCTCGGTAGCATCGCCATGAGCACCGCCTGCTCCGTGAGGCGGAGCCTGTCCAGCCTGCCCTTGGATAGGTAGCCTATCGCCCCCATCCGCCTGCCTATCCGTTTGATGCCCGTCAGCCCCTCCATCACCTTTCCGACCTCCAGCCCTTCGTCGAGCACCGCCTCGACCACCGCGGGAGGATATTCGAAGCCAGCCCCGTGCCCAAGCGTCACGCGTCCCCGCCTGTCCACGATCGCGCACCACTGCACGTCCACGTAGCCAGACCTCGCCTGCGCCACGCGCTCCAAGCCCGCCTCTATCCCCACGCCGAGGTCGAAGTCCCCCGCCGCCAGCGCTCGCTTGGCTCGGGCGATGGCACCCTTTATCACCGACGCCCTGCCTATGGGCTGCGGGGGGAGCTCTGGGCCTACGTCCACGCCTCTGACCCTTACGTCGCGAAAGAGCTCCCTCATCACGTTGCGGACGGCCCTCACCTTCACCGGGTTGGTCGAGCCCACGCCGACTCGCATGCTCCCGCGGCTGAAGGTTTTAAGGGCGGCGGCAATAAAGCCTATCGGATGATCTTGAACAGGCTGCTCCGGCTGGCGGCGAGGTACTACGAGAGGCGCCTGCTCCAGGAGGTGAAGAGGGGGGAGATGCCCAAACACGTGGCGATCATCCTCGACGGCAACCGCCGCTTCGCCCGCAGGGCTGGCCTGGACGAAAGGCAGGGTTACCTTTTGGGCGCGGAGAAGCTGGAGGAGGTCCTGAGCTGGTGCCAGGAGCTGGGGATCAGGTACGGCACCGTCTACGCCTTCTCGACGGAGAACTTCCACAGGCCCAAGGAGGAGGTGGATGCCCTCATGGACCTCTTCGCCGAGAAGTTCAGGCAGATCTCGCGCGATGAAAGGGTGCACAGGAATAGGGTTCGCATCCGGGTGATAGGCGATCTAAGCCGCCTGCCAGAGCGAGTGGTGGCCGCGATAAGGGAGGCGGAGGAGGCAACGAAGGGCTACGACGGCTACTTCCTCAACATAGCCTTAAGCTACGGCGGGAGGGCCGAGATCGTGGACGCGGTGAGGAGGATCTGCGAGCGCGTTCGCAGGGGCGAGCTCTCGCCTGAGGAGGTGGACGAGCAGGTGATAAGCGAACACCTCTACACCGCCGGCAGCCCAGATCCAGACTTAATCATCAGGACCAGCGGGGAGGAGAGGCTCAGCGGCTTCCTGCTGTGGCAGTCGGCGTACAGCGAGCTCTACTTCTGCGAGGCCTACTGGCCGGAGTTCTCGAAGATAGACTTCCTCCGCGCCATCAGGACGTTTCAGAGGAGGGAGCGGAGGTTTGGGAGGTGATCGCCTGAGGGCCGAGATCGCGATCATAGGCGGCTCTGGCCTTTACTCGCTGGACCTGCTGAAGGGGGCGAGGGAGGTGATCCTCGAAACGCCCTACGGCAGGTCGCCCGAGCTGATGGTGGGCAGGCTCGGCGGGCGCGAGGTGGCGTTCATGCCACGCCACGGCAAGGGGCATACCCTGCCGCCCCACCTCGTGAACTACCGCGCTAACCTCTGGGCGCTGCGCGAGCTGGGGGTGACCCGCGTCCTCGCGACCACCGCGTCCGGCTCCATGAACCGCCGCATGAGGCCTGGCGAGCTCGCGCTGCTCCACCAGTTCGTGGACTTCACCAAGCAGCGCGCGATGACCTTCTACGAGGGGGGAGAGAAGGGGGTGGTGCACGTCGACGTGACGGAGCCCTACTGCCCCGAGCTCCGCCGCTCGCTGCTCGAGGCGGCTAAGGGGCTGAAGCTCAAGCTCCACCCCCGCGCGACCTACGCGTGCACCGAGGGACCTAGGTTCGAGACCGCCGCCGAGATAAGGGCGATGCGCCGCCTGGGCTGCGACCTGGTGGGCATGACCAACGTGCCGGAGTGCGTGCTGGCGAGGGAGCTGGAGCTCTGCTACGCGGCGGTGGCGGTGATCACGAACTTCGCGGCCGGCATCTCCCGCGAGAAGCTGACGCACGCGGAGGTGGCCGAACTCATGTCCGCGAACGCGGAGAGGGTAAAGGCGCTGCTGGCCGAGGCGGTCGCGAGGATCCCTGAGGAACGATCCTGCGGCTGCGGGAGGGCGCTGGAGGGCGCGGTGGTGAAGGCCTAGCTACTCGTAGAGCTCCTCGTAGTACTCGATGGGCTCGAGCTCGTACTCCGGCTCCGGGCGCCTCTTCTTCTTCGGCTCCTTCTCCTCGATGACCGCTACCTCCTTGGCCTCCTTGCCCTTCTCGCTGATCTTGTAGGCGGCGGGCTTCTTGAGCTTGCCCACGTAGCCGCAGCGGGGACATTCGAGCCTGGTGCTGCGCCTCACCTTCTTGGGCAGGAGGACGCTGCCGCACTTGGGGCAGAACTCCATAAAATCACCGGGGCAATTGAAGCTCTTACGGGAGGCACGGGCTTATAAAGGTATCGCTTCGGCGCTGCCGGCGCGATGGCACACGTGTATCACTCGACGGCCCCCATCCTCGATGACATACGTGTGTCAGCCGTGAGGGCTGGGCGGGCTGGATGACATACGTGTGTCAAAAGCAGT
>JAWCKY010000021.1:0-9032 GCA_038851365.1 Hadarchaeales archaeon (SeqCode) | reverse complement strand
GGGCGCGGAGAGGAATTTATGCCGAACGTGCAGAGGAGCTGTGTAAAGCCTCAAGCGCTGCTTTCGAGGTTGTCGGCTCACCACTTGCTACACCACCATCGAGGCGATTCCGGCCACGCGCGGCCAGCGCTCGGCTGCCTCCTTAGCGATCGGACCTCTGATCTCGGATCCCCGTGGCGCACCGTCCGGCGTTATGAGGACCGCCGCGTTGTCCTCGAACTTTATCCGAATACCATCCTTGCGACGGTACTCCTTTGTCTGTCTCACTATCACGGCCCTCACCACTTGCTTGCGCATTTCAGGAGTGCCCTTCTTGACCGAAGCTACCACTTGGTCGCCGACCCCCGCCTTGGACATCCTCCTGCGGACGCCCTTGTAATCTATTACGGATATTATCTGTAGCTCCTTCGCTCCCGTATTATCTGCGCATACCAACCTGGCACCGGTCGGCAGGGCTCTGACGGGTGTAACCGCGGTGACGCCGATCGCTTGGCCAGCTCCCTTCTTTCCCATATATCATCACCCCAGCCTTTGCACCACTACAAAGGATTTTGTCTTGCTCAACCTTCTACACTCCATTATCTTCACCTTGTCACCGACACGCGCATTTATGCATGGAGGATTGTGAGCATGGAGCTTTGAGGTACGTCTCTCGTACCTCTCATATTTTTGGACCTTGCGCACGTATTCTAACTCTACTGTGACGGTCCTCGACATCTTATCGCTCGTGACGATTCCCTCCAATATGCGCCCGCGCACGGAAAGTGAGCCGTGAAATGGACAGTTTTTATCCGAGCACTTTTCCTTTGGCGGCTCGATACCAAGTCCAACCATAGATCCTACCCCCGTTTCTTGACCCTTTCCTCAGGACGCGCAACGAGCTTTGCGCCCTCTACCTCCACCTCCTCACCGCTGGGGAGGGTTATCCTAAAGATCGAGTTGGCCTTGGGTACCATCTTGGGCCTTTCCATCTGCTCGATCACCAACATGTTGCGGGTCTCATCGATGATGGTGCCGTAAATACCTATTAAGTTAGGATCCGAGCTGTTAACGACCCTAGCCTCTAGCCCTATGAGCTCGTGGCGCAATACATTCCTCTTGGTTATCGGCATGATATCCCTCACTATCAGATATGCTCATGCTTCCGGGTCTATATCGGTTTGGCTCTTTAAATACCGTCAGGAAACCCCAACCGCAACCGGGGCCCGAAACTAAAAGTCCTACTTCATGTCTATCATGTCCGGCGAGAAGCCCATCGAGATCAGAACTTCTTTGACTTTTGCCTTGTGGTCCCCTTGTAACTCTATTTTACCTTCCTTAACCGTCCCGCCACAAGCTAGCTTGGATTTCAGCTTCTTCGTCAGTTCCTTGATGTCCAGCTGTTTTTCATCTATGCCGTCGACGATGGTTACTATTTTTCCGAACTTCTTTTTTACCGAATACACGCTTATCCTCTGTTGCTCGCGGGCGATCTCCTCGCACACGCAAAGCTCCTTGGGCAACCCGCACACTTTACACACTTCTGGCAGCTGTTATGCACCTCCTTTGGTTTGTACCTCTTTCATTATCGTCAATATCCGCGCTATGGTGCGCCTGAGCTCGCGGATGCGTCCTGGGTTCTCTAATGACCCTCCCGCGGCCGCGACTGCCCGCTCCCTCGCGAGCTCGGCGCGGAGCTCCCGAAGCTTAGCCCTCATCTCCTCGATACTCATATCTCGGATCTCACTGGGTCTGAGAATTGCCACCTTCCTCAACCTCCGTTGGTCCTTCCCCTGGTTTTATGGAGGCCCCAGCCTCGGCCGGCGCCTTAAGCTGGGTGGGCTCCGTCCCTACCCCTTCTATTAACTGAACCTCGTCGGGCAGGTGCACATCTGGGGGCATTATCCTGACCTTCACCCCAATGACGCCGGGCTTTAACTTGGCCACCGCATACCCGTAGCTCACAAACTTCGTTGCGGGTTCTCCAGCCTTTTTGAGATAACCCTCGTAAAAACGCTCCGAGCGAGCACGTTCTCCCGATAACTTGCCCGAAAGGACTATTTCTGCTCCTTTAGCGCCGGCGCGCATTATACGACGCAACGCGGTGTGCCCAATGCGCCGGAAGTTGATGCCCCTCTCGAGCGCAAACGCTATACGCTTGGCCATTATCGGGGCACAGAGTTCAGGCACCTTTATTTCCACCACTTCTATTTGTGGATTTTCCAGCCCATATTTTTGTGCCAATTCATCGGTTAATTGCTTTATGCTCCTTCCCTTCCGCCCGATGACCATGCCCGGGCGCTCCACGTATAGGACCACGCGGGTACCCGTTGGGATGCGCTTTATCTCGACCCCTCCATACCCTGCCCTCTCGAGTTCCTTTTCCAGAAATTCCTCGAGCTCGGCCATCTCATAGCCCCGTTTGACGAAGGTGCGTTCAATGGACATCATACCACCTCTTTCAGGATGATCTCCACGTTAGTAGTATGGGTATTGAAGGGGGTTGCCCTTGCAAACGCGCGAGGTATGAAGCCAGGTATAACTATCCCCTTCTGCGCGCTAGCGTGGACTATACGAAGCTTATCCGGGTCAAGACCCTTGTACTTCGCGTTTGCCTCTGCATTTTCTAGGACTTTCAATATGTAACGAGCCGCCTTAACCGGATACTGACCTGCATCCCAACCAGACAACCCTTTCCTATGGGCCAACTTTTTGCGATGGCGCTTGAATGGCACGGGCTTCTTCTTGGCGATTACTGCCAATAGGTACTCCTTGGCTTCCGCTAGTCGTGCACCCCTTATCGCGCGACAAACTTCCATGGCGTGTTTTGGCGAGATGCGCAACTCCTTCCCCATTGCCCTCGCGCAAGGCTCCTCCACCTTAGCTGAATAACCGAACTTCGGCATCACATCACTTCAACGGAACGTACATAGAGCTCTTCGTAGCCCCTATGCCGGGTGTACCGTGTACTACCTTCTTCCTCGTCAGTGAAAACTCGCCGAGGCGGTGCCCTATCATCTCCGGTTTAATCTCGACTATCACGAATTCTTTACCGTTGTACACGCCAAATTTTAATCCCACCATCTCTGGCAGTATAATCATGTCTCTACAATGCGTGCGGATTATCGTCTCCTTGCCAGTTTTCTCCTTTTCTTCCTTTGCCTTGCGGATGCGTTCGAGCAACTTCTTCTGCCTCATTTGCAGACCGCGGAGCAAGGACCTACGCTGACGGGATGGCAATAGCTTCGCGAAATCGTCCAAGGATAGTTTTTGCAACTCCTCCAGCGTATAGCCTCTAAACGTAAATTTCTTGGGCATCCCATCACCTCTTGCCGGTTCTCCTCGCGGCTATAAGGCCGACTTTTTGACCAGGGGGTGCACCGCGAGCAATCGTCTTCGGCCTACCAGCGTGCTTTCCCCTGCCCCCGCCGAAGGGGTGGTCGACAACGTTCATCGCGACGCCCCGCACCCGTGGATAGGGTTTGCCTTTGGCAAGCATGGCCCAGTGTTTCTTCCCCGCCTTGACGAACGGCTTATCCACTCGCCCTCCACCAGCGACGACCCCGATCGTTGCCCTGCACCTCGGGTCGAAGGCCCTAAGTTCACCGGACGGAAGCTGCACGATGGCCTGCCCTACATCGTGCGCGATCAACGTGGCATAAGTACCGGAAGCCCTGACGAACTTGCCGCCATCGCCGGGCCTCGCCTCTATGTTGTGTATCTGCGTGCCCTCGGGGATCTCAGCTAGGGTTAAAGTATTGCCGGGCTGAATAGGAGCTGAGATACCGCATACAATTTGATCACCGATTTTTATCCCATCAGGCGCGAGCACGAGCCGCTCCTCCCCGTTAGGATATCTAACCCTCGCGACCGGGGCGCTTCGTCCTGGATCGTGTAGGATATCAACAACTACTGCTGTAGCAGTTTCCTCCGAAGTCGGAGGTAGCTTGACCTCACCGAGCCGCCTAAATGACTTCGCTCGGTAGGTCGGCGAACCCTTACCCCTACGCTGGACCCTTATCCGCTTGCCCATCTACAGCACCCCAAGTTTAGTTGCTATCTCATCCGCCATAAATTCTGGCGCTAGCTTTACATATGCCCTTTTCCTCCCATCGGGGAGGACCTCCATCCTTACATCCTCTACCTTAACCTCGAACAGCATCTCAACAGCCCGCTTCACGTCCACACGCGTCGCGTCCCGCGCAACGATGAACGTGAGCTTATTTTCAGATTCTATCAGCTTGACCGCCTTTTCGGACATTTGCGGATGAAGCAACACCTTATGAGGGTCCTTCATCTCCAAAGACCTCCCGCGAGCCTCTGAATCGCGGATTTCGTCCAAATCGTGAGCCTACCCAATACTCCCCCAGGGGCCAATCGCTCGGCGCTCAGGTTTTCGACTTTAACTACCTCAACCCCTGGCAGGTTCCCGATCGCGAGTTTGACAGCGCCGTTTTTATTTACCACTATTAGCGGACCGACCGCCTGGCGATATCGCCTTCCTCGCATTTTGCCCCTGCCAGCCCTTATCTTTACGCTGTTGGCCACGCGCTCCACGTCCTTCCAAGCGCCCAACTTTTGTAGTACCTCCTTTGCATGGCTGGCCTTCTTAATTCCTTCGAACTCGTCGCTGACGACCAGTGGAAGCTCTGCGATATCGTCGATGATATGGCCGCGTGCCTTAACCAATTCCTTACGTGCGGTAGCCGCTATCGCAGAGCGAATAGCCAAGCGACGCTCCTTTTTGTTTATGTGCTCGTGTAGCACCTTTTCGACTTTTGGGGGATGGGCCCTGCGACCACCAACTGTGTGGGGGGCGAAGGCCCCTCGCCCGGCCGCAGGATATCTACTGCCCTTGACTCGACGGACGCGGGCAACACCGTATCCCTTTCCCCAGGTCTCCGCGGATGTCCGCTTACCGGCCATGACGTCGGCCCCCCACGGCTGGAGACGAGCGGTTTGTGCCGAGATCACCGCGCGCCTAACCACGTCAGGCCTGAGCTCCTCCTCGAAGACGGGTGGAAGCTCGAGCTCCTCGATCGGCTTTCCATCCAAAGAATAAACGTGGACTTTCATTTTACGCACCTTGTTGAGAAATCGTGCTTATCAGCGAAATGGTCGGTGGGGAAGTCGGCAGGCCCTTAGGCAATCTGACGGGTTGCCTGAGATGGATAAGTCGCTTGGTTGGGCCTGGCACCGACCCCGCTAGTACCACGAAATCTCCTTTAATAGGCCCATACCTCAGAAAACCCCCTTTGGGCGTAACCTCCTTCCCATCCGTTCCCAGTTTCAGGATACGCTTATTGAAATCCGTGCGTTGATTGTAGCCCATTTGGCCGGGGCCTGGAACGGTCCACATCACGCGAGGCGGTTTCCAAGGCCCCAGCGCCCCTACCTGGCGTCTCCCGTCATCCTGCTTGCGTGGGAGGATCTTGATTCCCCATCGCTTCACGGGACCCTGGAAGCCCTTTCCCTTGGTGATTGCCAGCACGTCGACGTATTCGCCCTCCTTGAAGACGTCGGAAACCCTGACCTGCTTGCCTAACAAGCCTTTCGCGTAATTCCACCGCTCCTCTACCGATGGCCCACCCACCCGGATCTCAACTATATCAGGCTTTTTCTTGGGTATGTTGCTCAGGTGTGGTTGGGTGCAAGCGATCACCCTGATATCTTGGACCTTGCCATCCTTGACGAGCGCCTCCGCCTCGGCGAGGGCCTTCTGCTGATCGTATTTCTTAGGTGGGTTAAGAGCGCGCGCGATTTCCTTTGGGAGCTCCCCAGCCCAGACCTCAGTCAGCGTGTTAAGGCTCCCGTCTGCGGAACCGTATAACCTGACCGCACAGATCATGAGAGGTGGGGCCTCTATGACGGTCGCCGGCATGCATATCTCTTGACCTGAAGTCAAACTGCCCTTTCGATCATCGATCATGAAAACCTGAGTCATCCCCGCCTTATAGCCGACGAACCCTTGCAACCGTAAGCTAGCGTCGTCTGACCATGCCCGCACATGGGCCTTTGGTTTGGGGGCCCGCACGCGAGGCATGAACGCTAGCGAGCCCCTCTTCGGGTGATGCGGTCTCCTTCCCATCTACTCCACCCAGACCAGCGCGTTGAGCAGCGCCAGCGTGGCAATAAGTGCCTCCTCCGTTCGAACCGTCTCCGTTCCCTGCTGGGGGATCGTGTTTACCACCGCGTCGAATAGCTCCTCCGCATCGACGCCTTGGTGCCTGCATATCTCGAAGAGCCCTTGGTGAGGCCCTCCAAAGGCTATCGCCACGCTCGCTGGCTTGTTATCTTTTATCCCCCGCACGGCTTCATAAATATTTTTGCCGTACTTGGAGGTACCTATCGCGTAATCCGCCCTCAACGAACGCAGGGCTTTCGCCAACCCCTCTGCTGTGAAGACCTCGTAACCCCAGTACTCGCCGATCTCCTCCCTCCTGACCGGCTCTACCGCAATCCGACCGCTCCCGAGGCGCTCGCCGAGCCTCACCGTTAACCTCTGGCCGACCTTTAACCTATGCCGGGTGAAACCCTTTTCTTTCAAGCCTAACTCGAGCAGGCTACCGCTCCTGTTTACCTCGACCACCACCGCCTCTCGATGATCGCCTGACCTCACCCTCTCATCGCGGCGCGGGTGGTGCGGAGTGCGCAGGGGGGGCAACAAACCAGCGTAGCGGAGCTCCTTCATGCGCGGAAGGAGGAGCTTCCGGAGGTACTGGGGCGTCTCCATGTACCTCAGGAGCTTCTCCACTAAGCTGGCTTCTGCCTCCTGATTCTGTACCTTTGGGTCATCATCGAGGTAAATGATCACCTTATCTACGCGGAAGATCGCCAAGGCGCGTCCGATCAGGCCTACTTTCAAGGTCTTCCGTTGGAGATCGGGCTCCTCGGCAGTCAGAGAAGCTGGGAGCAACACGGAGAGGATGGGCTTTGACATCTTCCGGCTCACGTTAACTCGCATCAACCCTTCGCCACGCCCATGGGCTTTAGGCGAGCCACCATCCTAGCTATTCCGGCGTCGTGGCTCACCTTCACCACTCGATCGACATCCTTGTAAGCTTGGGGCGCCTCCTCCGCGATGACCGAGACCTTCGCCGCTCGCACTACTATTCCCTTGCTCTCGAGCTCCCGCTTGACGTCCTCCCCCCAGAACTGCTTTAGGGCGGCGGTCCTACTGAGGTGGCGACCGGAGCCGTGGGCGGTGGAGGCGAAGGTCTCCCGCATCGCTTGCTCCGTGCCTACGAGCACGTAGGATGCCGTGCCCATGTCCCCGGGGATGAGCACCGGCTGGCCCACGTCGCGATAAATCGCCGGGATGTCGGGATGGCCCGGTCCGAAGGCGCGCGTCGCTCCCTTGCGGTGAACTACTACCTTACGCTTCTCGCCGTCTATGCGGTGTTCCTCTAGCTTGGCTATGTTGTGCGCCACATCGTAGACGATGTGCAGGCCGAGGGACTCTGCATCCCTTTTGAAAACCTGCTCGAAGGACTGCCTCACCCAGTGCACGATCATCTGGCGGTTGGCCCAAGCATAGTTCGCGGCGCAGGCCATGGCGGAGAAATAAGCCTGTCCCTCTGGCGAGTTAAATGGCACATTGACGAGCTCTCTGTCCGGGAGCTCGATCCTATACTGCCGCACGACGCGCTCCATCGCGCGGAGGTAGTCAGAGCACACCTGGTGCCCCAAGCCTCGGGAGCCCGTATGAATCATGACCATAACCTGTCCTTCTCGCTCGATGCCGAACTTCTTTGCGACCTCCGGCTCGTAGATCTTGTCCACCTGCTGTACCTCGAGGAAGTGGTTGCCCGAACCCAAGCTGCCGAGCTGCGGAAAACCACGTTGCTTTGCGGACATGCTCACCTTGCTCGCATCAGCACCTGCCATGCAACCTCCCTCCTCGAGGCGCTCGAGGTCCTCGGGCCACCCAAAGCCGTTCTCGACGGCCCATTTCGCCCCGTGCGTTAGGACCTCGTCCAGTTGGGCGAGCGTCAGCTTGACGTGGCCGGTGCTCCCCAAGCCCGAGGGGACGTTTCGAAAGAGCGTCTCGACGAGCTGCTTGAGCTTTGGCTCGACCTCCTCTTTACTCAAACATGTGCGAAGTAATCGTACCCCACAGTTAATATCGTAGCCGACGCCCCCAGGGCTTATCACGCCGGTCTCAGCGTCGGTGGCGGCCACGCCCCCGATCGGGAACCCATAGCCCTGGTGTCCGTCGGGGAGGGTTATCGAGTACTTGTAGATGCCATGCAAAAAGGAAACGTTCGCGGCCTGCTCGAGCGTCAAATCTTTGCGCATTTCGTTAAGCAACTCCGCATCGGCGTAAATTCGAGCTGGAACGCGCATACCGTGCTTGTAATCCTGGGGTATCTCCCAACGAACTTCATCGATCTGCCTTATCTTTCCCGCCCACGGCATCTCCACACCGAGTAAACAAGAGGTCGGAGAGTTAATTTATCTTTTGGTGGATGGCGGGCGGGGGCTACTTTAGAAAACCAAGCTCCTTCAGCTGCTTCACGATGATGTAAAGAATGCAAGTGTTGGTCCTCACGTTGGAATCTTTGGCAAGCTCCTCGAGGATACTTTTTATCGTGGGGGGCAAGTAGATGACGATTTTCTGATTTTTGGGCTCAACGAAAATGTCCTCAAGGGGTATGGGGGCATCTGAGGAGCTTTTTCTGAGCTTCATAATTTAAACTCGGATGCGCCATTATTTTAATTCAATGGATGCGATTTTGTACACGCTTTCGGAGACATTTTTATCACGCATTGGGTATATGCCCCCAGGGAGCAACTTCAGAACGAGAAGATGAGAAATGCGGAAAAATACAGGAAGTGGGAAAGCTATGTGAAGAGGGCCCAAGCGAGGGGCCCACGCAAGTACGGCAAGTTCTTGGCTTTGGGCTTGGCCTTGACCATTTCGCTGAGCTTAATCTGGACCTTTAGACCCCAAGAGGGCGCTCGCCTCAGGAAGCTAACCAAGTTCACGTCGGCGGAAGAATTCCGCGATTATCTCTCAAAAGCTGGCTGGATGATACCGCGGGTCGGACTGT
>JAWCKY010000020.1:0-12948 GCA_038851365.1 Hadarchaeales archaeon (SeqCode) | reverse complement strand
TGTGCATCAAGAAGCAGGAGATCGCCGGTCAAGATGGCCGGGCTCAAAAATCGATGGGCTTGGGGAATGCCACCGCCGCTAGGGGAGCTGACCACCTCTACGCGTTCCCGGTGCTCGACGAGGTCGGGTTCGACAAAGCGATCCGCGAAAGATTTGGGGCGGAATATTTGCCGGAGATAGGAGAGAAGCTCAGCCCTAAATACAAAGGGTTGATGGTCAAAGAGTGCGAAGATTTCGCCGTAGTTGTGGAGTCCGTCGGCGTGTGCAAGTATGGGACGATGATCCCTCCGACTTTCTTTTATCCTGATATCCTTAGGGCACTCAACGTAACGACTGGCATGCAGCTCACCGAGCCAGAACTGCGTAGGGTAGGCGAGCGGATAGTCAACCTTAACCGAATGTTCAACGTCAGGGAAGGCATCACGCGAAAGGATGACACGCTGCCGGAGCGCCTGCTCAAGGAACCAGCTCCAGACGGCCCACCAAAAGGGCACGTGGTCGAACTGGACTACATGCTCGACGAATACTACAGATTGCGAGGCTGGGATATCAGAACTGGTATCCCCACGCGCTCGAAACTTGAGGAACTCGGGTTGTCTTTTGCTATTAAAGACCTACCTCGACGTAGGAGGCCCTACAAAAAATCCAGCTAGATTTCTGGGTATTGTAATTTACTGATATATTTTCTTGAGCGAATACAAGTTATTTAAAGTGTATATGTGTTAAACTTATATGGCGGGGATGGAAGCCCGCAGAGGTGGCCGAACCGGAGCCTACGGGCAACGGGGAGCCATGGCAAAACCCGGGCGAAAAACCGGGGAAGGCCGTGGATAAACGCCTGGGGGAAGGGCGTGAGGCAGCGACTGCGGGAAAAAGACCCCGACGCGAAAAAACGGTGGACGACGGAAGTGGTCGAGATTCCGAAGTTCACCGGGGGAGTAGCGGACGGGTCGAAGTCCCCGCCTTTGATTTTTCTTTTCTAATTGCGATGTGGCTTCCATAGTTTTAGCTGGGATTGATAGTGGAAACGCTGTACCTTCGTCACTTAACACTTATTTGAAAGGCTGAGCGATATTTTATTGATGGACATGAAGGGTTTGTTGCTTGATAATGATTATGCGGAAGAAGAGGAGCGTCCATGCATCAGGCTTTTTTTAAAATGTGATGGGGAGACGATCATAGCAATCGACCCAAACTTCGAGCCTTATCTCTATGTCATGGCCGATGAACCAGCACGCGTCGCAAAAATGATAAGCAAAATCGAGCTAAGGGAAGCCAGTCGCACGCTCAAGCCCAAGTCCGTTGAATTGGTCGACCGCACATATCTCGGACGCGAGGTCAAAGCGATCAAGGTAACCTTTTATCACCCTAAGGATATGCCGGAGATTAGACATGCAATTCGGGAGCTGCCGGGAGTCAAGGAGATCTTCGAGTTCGATATTCCCCTCGCTAGACGTTATCTAGTGGACCGCGGTCTCACCCCAATGAGCGGGATCAAGGTAAGCGGCCAACTCGTTGAGAGAGAGGGGGTAAGGACCGTTATTTTAGATCGACTACCTGAGCCGGCTGAGGTATCAGAGCCAAAGCTGAATATCATGAGCTTTGATATCGAGGTCTATAACCCGACGGGCTCGCCTAGACCCGACAAGGATCCAATCCTGATGATAAGCTTGGCGGATAATCAGGGTCTGAGGAAAGTCATAACTTGGAAGGACTTCGGATCCGGCCTTGATTACGTTGAGACGGTCGCCGATGAGAGGGAAATGCTCGAGCGTTTCGTTGAAATCGTTAGGGAACGAGATGTCGACATTCTGCTTGGCTATAACACGGACCTTTTCGATTTTCCGTACCTTCGAGACCGTGCCAAGCAGCTCAAAGTCAAGCTGAAGCTGGGATATGATGGCTCCGAAATCGTGGCGCGACGGAAGCGCTTCGCTACAGCTACGCGCATAAGAGGCCGAGTCCACATAGATGTCTATGCCATGATCAACTTCCTGGCGACGATCGGAGCGATCAGGCTCATTCACTATACCCTCGAAAACGTCTACAAACATCTTACAGGCAAGGAGAAGCCGGAAATCGAATTTACTGAGATTAGCGAGGCATGGGATAGCGGAGGCGATAGGGCACGCAAGCTACTCGAATACTCCCTGTCCGACGCGGAGGCAACGTTGGAGATAGGGCTTCAACTTCTTCCATTATTCATCAACCTCGCGAAGATAGTCGGTCAGTCGTTGTTCGATGTGAGCCGCATGACCCCGGGTCAACTCGTCGAATGGCTACTCATCGCTGAAGCACACAAGCGCGGCGAACTCGTACCGGCTAGGCCTGTGGGTGAAGAGTACCAAGAGCGGTTGGAGGAAACCTACGTCGGAGCATACGTGATGGAGCCCGTTAAGGGATTGCATGAAAACTTGGTCGTCTTTGACTTTCGTTCCCTGTATCCTTCGATAATAGTTTCCCATAACATCGATCCGGCAACGCTGAATTGTAAATGTTGTGAGCCCGGAGAGGCGGTGGTGGTCCCTGAGCTTGGCTATCGCTTCTGCACTAAACGACGGGGTTTTATACCCACGACACTCGAGAGGCTCATCCTCGAACGAGCTAGGCTCAAGCAGGAAATGAAGAAATACAGGATAGGGAGCAAAGAATACGCTGCTTTAGACACGCAGCAATGGGCATTGAAGATCATCGCGAATTCATTTTATGGCATGCTTGGCTACCCTCGGGCGCGCTGGTACTTCAAGCAGTTGGCCGAGAGCGTCACCAGTTTCGGTCGCCACTACATCCGGAATACGATAAAGATAGCGAGGGACTTTGGCTTCGAAGTAGTATATGGTGACACGGATAGTCTATTTTGTAAGCTGAACGACAAAAGCCGAGAAGACGTGAAGCTGTTTCTGGAACAAGTTAACAAGAGCATGCCCGGCATAATGGAGCTCGAGCTCGAGGGCTTTTACAAGCGTGGTGTATTCGTGACGAAGAAGCGATACGCTATGATAGACGAGGAAGGCAGGATAGTAGTAAAGGGATTAGAATTCGTGAGGCGCGATTGGGCGGCCATCGCGAAGAAAACGCAGGAAGCGGTGCTCGAGGCCGTGCTACGAGATGGCTCACCCGAGAAAGCAGCGGAGATCGTGCGAAAGGTGACCCGAGACATCTACGAGGGGCGCATAAGCTTGGATGACCTTATCATTTACACTCAGCTCACCATGCCACTGAGCAGCTATCGCGCAATAGGCCCACACGTAGCCGCGGCAAGGAAACTGCAGAAAAAAGGCCGGGAGATCGAGCCTGGTATGATAATAGCTTACATCGAGGTTAAGGGAAGCGGAAGCATAAGCGATCGAGCCATCCCGGTAGAGGATTTCAAAAACATGGAATACGACGCGGACTACTACGTTAAACATCAGGTGTTACCAGCGGTCATGCGAATTATGGAGGTGCTCGGCTATAAGGAAGAGGACCTCCGCTACGAGCGGGAAAAACAGGTAAGCCTAACAGAGTTCGTGAAACGATAGATGGTGGGTAGACTTAAATCCAAATCGATGAAACAACTTTCAGCGGGAATATGATGCTTTCCGACATTGAACTGGAGACTTATCGCCGCGCAGGCAAACTCGTCGCGGAGGTTCGCGAGGAAGTGCGAAAAATCGTGAAACCAGGAGAGCTGTTGATCACGATTGCCGAGACCGTCGAGAACCTGATAAGACAGAAGGGGGCTAGACCAGCATTCCCTTGCAATGTGTCGGTCAACGAGGTTGCGGCCCATTATAGCCCACCCGCCGCAGATGAGTCGCGCGTGAAGGAAGGAGACTTAGTGAAGGTCGACATAGGTGCTCAGATCGATGGGTACATCGCAGACACAGCCGTGACGATCGCGACGGGCGATGACCTCGAGATGGTGCAGGCAGTAGAACGTGCGCTGGAGGAGGCCATTAAGGTGATCAAGCCCGGCATCGACGTCGGCGATATCGGCGAAGCCATCGAAGCCACGGCGTTGGCAGCCGGCTTCAAGCCGATCAGGAATTTAACTGGACACGCTCTCTCGCGCTGGATGCTCCACGCCGGGCTGACGATACCCAACGTGAGGGGCGCGACGGGGGAAAGGCTAGAGGTCGGCGATGTCCTGGCGCTCGAACCCTTCATAACGAACGGTGCTGGTTACGTGGAAGATGCTCCGCAGGTATTTATCTTTAGATACGTCGGGGATCGACCGGTTCGCACTCGGATGGCGAGGAAGATGTTGTTCGATATCAAACGTAATTACGATAACCTACCATTCGCGGAAAGATGGCTTGCGAAGGGCATGTCCAAGCTAAGGTTGGAGTTGACCCTGCGTGAGCTCATCAACGCTGGTGCCCTTTATCCATATCATGTGTTGAAGGAGCGCGCTGGGGGGAAAGTGGCGCAAGCAGAACACACCGTGATAGTAACCGAACAGGGATGTGAGGTCATCACCCGTTAATTGGATAGGCCCAAAAGATGGCCGCCCTTAGGAAGATCATAAGCGTAGGAGAAACATCGCATGGTCTTTATCGTATGGCTCAAGGATCTTCATGTCTACCACTTCAAGTTCCTGTTCGAGTTTTTCCATCTCGTCGCGGAAGATATCTCTAGGCTCTTTGGTGACGTCTATGCTCCTCGCCTTCAGCGCAAGCATGGCATGGCCCCCCTCCCGCAAAAATGCTCTCACATTCGCCAGTAGGATATCCGTCTGCTCGGGTTGTGCGATGTCTTGATAAATTACATCTACCTGCTCAATCAACGAGCAGTAACTTTCTACCCTCGCAGCATCCGTCAGCAAGGGTACCATGTTTGCCCGCTTGTTGCACACGAGGAGGAGATCGCGTAGCGGCCTGGAGGAGATCTCAACGCAGTAAACTAATCCACCGGCCCCCACCAGATCCGAAACGTGGCTAGCCGTCGTGCCGCTGGCAGCCCCCAGATACAGCACCTTGGCACCTTCAACTATCGGCAAATCCTTGATGTCCCTTAGGATCGCCGCGGCCAGCTTGCTCCTGTAAGGGTCCCAGGTTCGATACTCCACATCTTTGAACCTGACGAGCTTTTCTCCATAAACTTGAGTTCCCGGAGCCAAGTTCTTCGTGGCTAGCTTGCGCGTTTCGTCATCGGATTCAATCCAATAAACGCCCGGGAACCTTTCATGTGGGATTACTCTCATTTCAAGCACCTTATGGCTTTTCGTATCTAGCCTTTATGTCGGCGATGCGAGCCCTCAAATCGGCCGAGAGCTTATCGCCGATGAACTCACCCGACATGGCATCCACGCGGGCTGCTATGGCGAGCTTTCCGGCGATCGCGCGGGCGATCTTGCCCCTCTGCCATCGTGGCACCCCGCGTACATCAGGGTATTGATAGATAACACCGTGCTTAGGTGGCTTCCCCTTCGTTCGAAGCGCCCTGAACAGGGCTTTTTCGGCGCCCAAGACCTGCAAAGTACTGGACGGCATTCGGGCCAGCTCATTGAGCCCACCGGCCAAAGAAATGAGGCGGGCCCCTATTGAACTCCCAACGACGGCCCTAATATTCGGGGCCACTTGAGCCATCAGTCCATCTATATACTCGGCGATGCGTTCCCGAATCTCATATATCGAGAAAACTTCCTTTGCGCAGTCACGTATTGCTTGCATGTCGAGCTCATCGAAAGGAGCACCCAACGAGTTCATAGCCGCCTGCGCGATCCGCTCCGCCTCGTCATCGGAAATCTTGCTCGCCTCCTTTATCGCTTGGGCTGTGAAGTTTTCCCTCGCGCCAAGCTTTAGGATGAGTTCGAGGTAGGTCCTGTGTTCGGGCACAAGTTTATTAAGCTCTGGGAAGTGGAGGGAATACCACTCGCGAATCCGCCCGCAAATGATATTTGCCGTTTTATCTAGCTCATCCAGCATGTCTATAGCTTGGATTATCAATTTATCTCGCTCGGCCGCCTCTTTGCGCAGACGATCTCGCGTCAACAAAAGGTTCACATCCCGGATGAGCTTCTCGATATCCTCGACCCCAAATTTTCTCGCCAATTTACGTAGGGAGGTTCGCAGTATGGCGCCGGCCTTATTTGGCATCTGTACCTCGAACCAGACGCGCTTGAACTCCTTGCGTAGCTGTGCGGCCAGCTCCGATGACTCCACACAGAACTCACGATGACCTCCATCTATTAGCTCCGAGATCAGTTCCCTATGTTCTTCGGTTGGCACACCCATCTGGATGCTGGCCAATCTACCGGCGATTTTCGTGACATCCCTCGGGAACTGCCTTGACCCCACTAGCTTGCCTTCTTCATCATATGCGAAGACGCCTAAGACGCACTCGGCGATGTGCACCGCCATGCCAACACCAACCTAACTTGGTCAAACTTTTATAAGACCCTTAACTGAGAAGCCAAGGATTACCTATTCTGACCTTTTCTAAGCCCTCCTCCTTGCAGATGCGCAAAAACCTTTCCGCGTCCTCACGCTTCGTGTAGGGCATGTCATCCATAAAGTACAGTGGATGAAACGCCAAAAGCGAATAGGGTATCGAAGGATCGAGGTCGGCGATGAACGATGCAATGCCCCTGATCTCCTCATCATCGACGTAACCCGGCACGAGCAAGGTACTCGCCCTCGCGAACGGCACCTCCGGCCTCCTGCGATGCTGCTTGGCTAACCACTTAAAGTTCTCGAAGGCCGCGCGGTGCTCTACGCCGGAGAGCGCGTAGAGTATCTCGGATGACCAACACTTAAGGTCGGCCTTTATGCCTCCCCCGCTCTCCAAAGAGAGCTCCGCGAATTCCCTAAGACTTTCCAACTTCATGCTCAGGTTCGTCTCGAGGCAAACCCTCAGGATGCGGTCGTCCCTTGCTGCTGCCCTTCTAGCGAGCCTTGCAGATTCGATCACGAACGGCATTTGGCTCGATGGATCCCCTCCAAAATAACATATGCAACCGACGCTTTCGTCCGCCTTCTCCGCCAACTCGGGAGCGCTCATCACCGGCCTACCGCTCAACGTCAGCTCGCGGAAGCTATAGTTTTGGCAGAAGAGGCAACTATAGGTGCAGCTTCCTAAGAACACGGAAAGATTATAGTACCCTAGATCCCCCCTCGGCGTGCGACACCACTTCGGGTAGCCCGCGCCCCCAGAGCCTGCACAGAACTCGGCCGGAACGCAGTTCGTCGGTAAGGGATCATAGTACCAACTCAGCAGACCTCGCTCGGGGGTCCCAAACTTGCGGACCAACTTGCCACCCACGTTCTCGACGATGCCACAAAAACCCTTCCCTCCCTCCGGGATCCTGCAGTCGTTGCCGCAATCGCCACACCTGACGCCGTTGGGATCCCTAGGGGCCCGCGCAGGCAGGCCGTAGCGGCTTCTCACCCTCGAGTGGGCTGACTCGATGTATGGCTTGGCTTCATCGAACCTCTCTCGTACGCAATCAGCGCATACCCGCAGCATAGCCGAAACATCGGTCCCCGCTCTGCCGCAGACCTCGCATTTAACAGCCTTAGCCTTGGTAAAGCTCAACAAGCGCAAATCAATTACCTTTTAATCTTTGTGAGATAATTGATTTAAGGGGCGATGGCATGGAGATAATCTTCGGCTCTGAGCGGCTGAAGCGCGGGTTCGCCAAGATGCAGAAGGGCGGCGTGATCATGGATGTAACCACGCCGGAGCAAGCGATAATAGCGGAGGAGGCGGGTGCCGTAGCCGTCATGGCGCTGCAAGCGGTGCCAGCGGACATACGCGCGGCCGGAGGGGTAGCTAGGATGGCAGATCCCGCGATAATAGAGGCGATCATGAACGCCGTTACCATCCCGGTGATGGCGAAGTGCCGAATTGGACACTTCGCGGAGGCTCAAATCCTCGAGGCGCTGGGCGTCGACATGATAGACGAAAGCGAGGTTTTAACGCCCGCGGACGAGGAGTTCCACATCGACAAGCGTAAGTTTAAGGTGCCATTCGTGTGCGGCTCCCGCGACCTAGGCGAAGCTTTGCGGAGGATAAACGAAGGGGCAGCGATGATCCGAACGAAGGGCGAAGCTGGCACTGGAAACGTCGTAGAGGCGGTTCGGCACATAAGGCTGACCAAGAGGCAGATCGCTGAGCTAGCCGAAGCCCCGCCTGAAAGGCTCGAGGAGAAGGCGCGGGAGTATCGCGTGCCCGTCGAGCTTGTCGAGGAGGTCGCGAGGCTTCAGCGCTTGCCGGTCGTCTGGTTCTGCGCCGGCGGCATTGCCACTCCCGCAGATGCGGCGCTCGTGATGCAGTTGGGGGTCGATGGCGTCTTCGTTGGCTCTGGGATATTCAAGTCCAGCGATCCGGCTAGGATGGCGAGAGCGATAGTAGAGGCAACCCGCCACTACGACGATCCGCAGGTGTTACTGGAGGTCAGTAGGGACTTGCCTGAACCCATGCGCGGGATCGACATAAGGACGCTAAAGGCAGAGGAAAGGCTACAAGTTAGAGGTATTTAGTTCTAACATCTTTTTAGCTAGGGCGTGGTGCAATTGAAAATAGGTGTGATCGGGCTTCAAGGGGCAGTTGAAGAACACATCGAAGCCACCAAACAGGCAATGGAAAAACTGGGGATTCAAGGGGAGGTACTCTGGATCTGCAAACCCGAGAGACTTAAGGAGTTGGACGGCATCATCATCCCTGGCGGCGAGAGCACAACGATAGGAAAGCTGTTGGTGACAACGGGGCTGTTCGAGGAAATCAAGGCGAGGGTAGCAGACGGATTGCCGATTCTCGGTACTTGCGCGGGAATGATCTTGCTCGCCAAGGAAGGCGATGAACGTGCGATGCGTGCAGGGCAGCCCTTACTCGGCCTGATGGACATGAGGGTAATCCGCAATGCATTTGGGCGCCAACGGGAATCCTTCGAGGTCGACTTGGAAATTCCGGAGTTCGGCGAGGCCCCGTTTCGCTGCGTGTTCATCCGCGCGCCGATCGTTGAAAGGATCTGGGGTGACGCGGAAGTAATGGCGAAATATGCGGGAAAAATTGTGGCTGTGAAACAACGCAATATGCTCGCTTTAGCCTTCCATCCCGAGTTAACCCAAGATACAAGGGCACATGAGTACTTCCTGCGAATGTGTAAACGTTAGCCTGCTTTGTACAAAAGTGTACTACAAAGTTTTATAATGGTACTAAGTGATTTTTTTACGATGTGCGGCATCGTTGGTGTGATGTTAAAAAACAAGGGAGACGTCGGCTGGCGTCTCTATCGGATGATGCTCTCATTGCAACATCGTGGTACAGATTCAGCTGGCGTCGCAGTCTATGCGGGCGAAGAGTTGGGCGAAAACGAATATATCCTCACCATCCAAGTTGTCGATACCCCAGGAGCTATAGGTAAGGTCGGCGACGCTATTGGTAACGCGGGAGGGGACATTCGCGACATATATGTAAGGATATCCAAAAAGGGGGCATTCGGCATAGACAAGTACATCATCCGCGCGCCGGATTTGTCCACGCTTAGGCATATCGTCGAGAGTGTGGATTCAACCGATGTAGGCAAGGTATTAAGCTACGGACGTTACATTGAGATATTGAAGGAAACGGGAACCGTTGAGGACCTGGAACGAAGTTATGGCATATCCAAGCTAATGGGAACGCACGGCATTGGACACGTTCGCTTTTCTACGGAATCTCGCGTAGACCACCGCCACGCGCATCCATTCCACACGAACGCTCACCCTGATATAGCGGTAGTCCATAACGGACAGATCACTAACTATCACAAGATAAGACGGGCGCTGGAACGACGTGGATTCGTTTTTGCCACGGAGAACGATACCGAGTGCATAGTCCACTTCATCGCAAACAGGATCCAGGAGGGCGATTCCGTGGAGGAGGCCTTGAGAGCATCTGTTGAGGAGTTAGACGGACCGTTCTCATACATAATATCTATGCCCACCCATATCGGAGTAGCGCGAGATAGGTTAGGACTCCGACCTGTGATGCTCGCTCATGATCGAACTGGTTATTTCATCGCTTCCGAAGAATGTGCTTTGACCGGAGTATGCAAAGATGTTAGACCCAATTATCTAGAGCCAGGCGAAGTGGTTGTATATGAGCGTAAAGATCGTTGACGTATCCAGCATGAGTATAAGGGAAATTAACCGCATTCTCAAAAGATGCAAGAGCAGCATTAAGCTCTTGAACCCCAACTCCGCGCATTTCCTTGTGGCTGGCGTGTGCAATAAGTTAAGGATAAAAATAGAGGGTTCCGTGGGATATTACCTAGGCACATGCATGCGTGGGCCCGAAATTCATGTCACGGGAAACGCTGGGTGGTATACCGGCGATAACATGACGGAAGGTAGCATTGTGGTAGACGGCAGCAGCGGAGATGGAACAGGACAAGGAATGTACGGAGGTACGATCGTGGTAAAGGGAAATTGTGGTAGCAGGACTGGTCAGTTGATGAAAAACGGCACAGTAATAATTGGTGGGAACTCGGGCTACATGACTGGGCTGTATGCCTTCGGAGGTCGGATAATTGTCTGTGGCGACGTCGGGCATGCAGCTGGTGAATCTATCATAGGGGGCAGGGTATACGTAGGCGGAAGGGTTGCCTCGTTGGGGAAAAATGCAACGGTACAGAGAGCAACTCGTGAGGAGTACCGATCGATAAAAGAGCTTTTAGATGCCTTCGACATCAAAACACCTCGAAAATTCTTGAAGATCGTCCCGCTGAAAAAGCGGATCTATTATTTAGACATAGGTGAAGGCTGATGTATTTAGTCGGCCCCCATTGCACCGGCTGTGGCACCTGTGCTAAGGTTTGTCCCCTAGGTGCTATAAAAATGGTGAAATCGGCTGGTAAGGAAGCCCCATACGTCAACTTGGACATCTGCACGGTGTGCGAGGCCTGCATGGTCTTTTGTCCCGTCAAGGCCATACAAATCGAAAAACCAAAACCTTCAATGACTTGGACTGCCGAAAAGCTTTCGGTCATTCAAAGGGAGGCTATGACTGGTCAAGTCCTGGTCCGGGGAGCCGGTGCTCGCAGGAGGGTTCCGACGTTTGACGATTTAATTATCCTCTGTGGCCAAGTCTCCAGGCCGCCGATCGACCACTATCGAGAACCCTGTGAGACTAGCGTGGTGCTAGGCGACCGATTCGCTGAGAAACCATTGGAGCTCGATATCCCAATCATCATAGGAGCGATGTCATTCGGAGCCATCTCCAAGGAGGCGAAGATGGCTCTCGCCAAGGGCGCTTCGGAGGTTGGAACCGCAGTTAATACGGGAGAGGGGGGATTGCTGCCTGAAGAAAGTAAATTGGCGAAGAAACTCATCGTGCAATACGCCTCAGGTAGGTTTGGCATTTCGGCCGAGTATCTCCAGCGAGCCGACGCGATCGAAATTAAGATCGGCCAAGGCGCGAAGGCTGGACAAGGGGGGCTATTGCTGGCCGAAAAAGTCACGGCCGAAATAGCCGCGGTGCGTGGCATTCCCGAAGGCACGGATCTCGTATCGCCCGCGAGACACATGGACATAGTCGGGCCTGAGGACCTCCAGATGAAGATACAGCAGCTGAGGGAGATCACCGATTGGAAGGTACCCATCATGGTCAAATTCGCCCCAGGTCGCATACGTGAGGACGTTAAGATAGCAGCCAAAGCGGGTGCGGATATCGTGGTCGTGGATGGGATGCAGGGAGGAACAGGCGCTTCCCCCGAGGTTGTACTAGAACACGCCGGTTTGCCGACCCTAGCTGCGGTGGTCATAGCAGATGGAGCTCTTGAGGAGGTAGGCCTTCGCGAGCAGGTGGACCTTGTGGTCTCGGGAGGCATAACAAGTGGTGCTGACATTGCCAAAGCCATGGCGCTCGGAGCGGATGCCGTGGCAATTTCTACAGCCGCGCTGGTTGCGCTCGGTTGTAAGACATGCGGACTTTGCAACACGGGGAGGTGTCCGTACGGCATAGCCACGCAGGACCCACAGCTTAGAAAACGTCTGAATGTTGAGGAGGGCGCGCGAAGGGTGGCCAATCTTCTGCGTGCCTTTACGGACGAGGCCTCGATGTTGGCGATGCTGGCGGGTAAGACCTCTCTCTCTAACTTGGAGAAGGAAGATCTGCGCGCCCTTACGCTAGAAGCAAGCAAAATAACAGGGGTAAAGCTTGTAGGCATCGAGGATTTAGAGACTTAAGCCTAGAAATCAGAAGCCACAAGTGTTCCAAAGCTAAAGACGTTAGGGCCATAGACCCAATTTTTCATGGGCATCGGCTATTCTCCCTATAGCAAGGATGTAGGCCGCGTCTGCCATGCTCACGCCATGCTTCTTCGCTATCTCGAGCACATCGTTGAAGGCCTTCATCATCTTTTCTTCCAGCTTCCGATTTACCTCGTCTTCCGTCCAGTGTTCCCTGTGCAAATTCTGAACCCATTCGAAGTAGCTGACCGTAACCCCTCCCCCGCTAGCCAAAATATCCGGTACCACAAAAATCCCACGTTGATGTAGAATTTGTCGAGCGCCAGGTGTCGAGGGACCATTTGCCCCCTCCACGATGACTTTAGCTCTTATCCTGTGGGCGTTCACCTCGGTTATCTGATTCTCAAGCGCTGCTGGCACCAAAATTTCGCATTCCAACTCCAGCAACTCCTCGTTGGTGATCTCCTTACAACCCGCGAAGCCCGATAGCTGGCCGGTCCTATTCTTGTGCTCGATGACCGCGGGAATGTCCAAACCGTCCCCCCTGTAAATCCCTCCCTTGGAATCGCTGAGGGCGATGACCTTACAACCCATCTCGTAAAGCAACTTCGCGACCGCCTTCCCTACCTTACCGAAACCCTGCACGGCCACGCGCGCGCCCTTCAGCTCGAGCCCCAGATGTTTGGCCGCCTCCCTCGCGCAGATAGCAACCCCCCTGCCGGTAGCCTCTTCCCGGCCCTCAGAGCCACCCAGTTCGATGGGCTTGCCAGTGACGACCTCGGGAACTAGGTAA
>JAWCKY010000019.1:0-7488 GCA_038851365.1 Hadarchaeales archaeon (SeqCode) | reverse complement strand
ACCGGGCAAGTGGGTGCTCAACGAACTTAGAGGTGCGAGGCTCTACCCGCCCTCGGGGAGCCCTGTGGGCCTGAGCCGGGGAAGGGTAGAAGCTCTGGTGATAGATCGCCCTGCCTTCGACAGGGAACTCGCGGCATCGGCCGCAAGGTCCGGCGCCCACTTTCTCATGCGCACAAGGTGCGTGGACATCTCGGTCGGCGGGCAAGTGAAGATCAAGGTCGAAACGGAGGGAAGGCTTCGCGAGATCGCCTCGCGGCTCGTCATAGGCGCAGATGGTCCGAACTCCTTGGTCGCGCGCAAGCTTGGCCTCCTGAGGTCACGTCAGCTGATAAATTGCGCTCAGGTGGAGGCGATCGCCGACATTCAGGCAGAGACTGCCGAGGTGTACCTAGGTCGCAAATACGCGCCTGGCTTCTTCGCCTGGATGGTGCCCGCTGGCGAGCTGTGCCGCGTCGGCATCGGCACCGTCAAAGGTTCGGCGGTGGGGAAGCTCAAGAAGCTCCTGCGCGAGCACCCGGTCGTCTCGGAGAAGGTCGATGGGGACAAGCTCCTGCACCTCACCGCGGGGGCCATCCCAAGGCCGTTGACGCGAGGGATGTACGCCAACGGAGTGATGTTGATCGGCGACGCCGCGGGGCAGGTGAAGCCCCTGACGGGGGGAGGGATATACATCGGCCTGTCTTGCGCCAAGTTGGCGGCGGAGGTTACGGTCGAAGCCTTGGAGGAAGGCGACGTGAGCGCTGAGGTCCTTTGTAAGTACGAGAGGGCGGTGAGGAGGAAATTCGGTGGAGAGTTTGAGCTCGGCATGCGCGCTTGGCGGCTTTTCCTTGAGCTTTCCGACGAGGACTTGAGCTCCTTGCTTCGGGCGCTCGAGATACCAGATGTGAGGGCTATCCTGTTGGAGCAGGCTGATTTCGATCATCACGCCAAGATCATCTCAGCCCTCGCAAAGAAGGGGCCGAGCTTGCTCCGCTCGCTCGGGTTGAGAAAGCTCGTGAAGTACACCAGCCACATGCTTAAAAAATAAGGCGGAGATTCGACCCCTCGACTACTCTTCGGCAGGGCAATTGCACCCCACCGCTTTTCGTCTCGGGGCCTTTTTCCCGCGGTTCTTGCCTCCGCGCCCACCACCGGGCGCATTAGCCTAGCCCTTCCCAAGTTCCCTTGGTTCCTGCAAGGCTCCCCGCCGCCCTTAGGCGCCGGTTCGGCCGTCACCGCGGGCTTCCTCTCCGCCAAATTTTATTTTTGAAAACTTTCCCTTAAATAACTGGTGGGATATCCTATTTCTGGCCAAGGTGGTCGATTTTCGCCAGCTTGGGTCAATCCGCTAGGTGGGACGTTTGTAAATTTCCTCCCTTATCACGTTGCTGACCAAGGTCCCTGCCGGTGCCAAGACCCTCTTGATCTTCTGCTGTTCGAGCAGCGCGGACGCCCCTGGGCCGAACTCGCTCGCGACCACCACATTCACTCCCTTGTCCTTGAGCAGCTCGGCCACCGCCCTTCCCCTGCCGTGAGGGAGAAATGCCGCTGGGTTTTGCACCACCTCTAGGTGGACTCTTTTCCCCTTTATGGTGGTGATGGTAAAGGTTTTCGCCAGCGCGAAAGCGTCGGCTACCTCGTCCCCCAAGCCCTTGAATCCCTTGGTGGCGATAGCGACCTTGATCCCTCCCATCCCTATCGCCGACCTATTTCTCTGCCTTGGTTCCCTTCAGCTCCTCGATCCTAGCCATGACGCCCTCTAACTCCTGCCTCAGCTCCTTCGCGTATTCCTCAAGCGCTTTGAGCTCCTCAGCTGGCACGAGCTCCGCCGGTAGAGGTGGGTAGCGCGCACATAGCCACCATAGCCTCCAGCAAGCCCCAGGGCCGTAGAGCCAGCCGGGGCGTCGCCAGGGAGGCAGGTAGCTGAAGGGTCCCCTGCCAGGCCATGGTCCAAACCAATCCCTCATCTTGCTTACCGAATTATGTTCATTTGCACAAAATATAAACTTTTCCCGCGTCAGCGCTCAGGTTCCGGAGCTACGATCAGGGTGCGGCCCTCCACCAGCATAGATGCCAACTTTCTCCTCGCGCTTTCAAGACATCTCCATAGCGTACCCCTCGAGATTCCCATCCTCCTCGCCGCCTCCTCCTGCAGTAGCCCTTCGTAGAAGACTAGCCTCAGCGCCTCGAACTCGTCGAACGTCAGGTAGATGGGCTCCCCCCTCGGAATGGGAGCGCCGTTAAGGCTCATGGGCTCAAACTTCAGACTACCCGGCAGCACACCTATGAATCTGGGCTTCACGGGTCTCCCTATGCCCCGCCACCGACGGCACCATCTTCGAGGCATGTGCATCAAAGGGTTTTTGTTCATTTGCACAAATAAGCCTTGTGCACCCAGCAGCCTGACGCGAGTGGGCTCTGAACGAATTTTATCTTTTCAAACGCGATAATTAACATGATGCCCGCCAACTTACCCCCTGAATATCTGAAGGCGGAGGAGCGGTACCTCCGCGCTAGGACGCTGGAGGAGAAGATCCTCGCGACGCAGGAGCTCATCCGCTTGGCCCCCAAGCACAAGGGCACCGAGAAATTGCTGAAGGTGCTCAAGAGGCGCCTGTCGAAGCTCCGCGAGGAGCTCCGCAGGCGGGAGATGCGCCGGGTGGGGGGAGGCCCGAGCTTTCACGTCAAGAAGGAGGGCGTGGCACAAGTTGCGCTCGTAGGGATCCCCAACTCCGGAAAGTCCACGTTGCTGAGGCAGCTCACGGGTGCTCAGCCAGAGGTGGCGGATTATCCCTTCACCACGCGCGAACCGGTGCCCGGTATGATGGAGTTCGAAGACGTGCAGGTACAGCTCGTCGAGGTCCCCGCGATAATAGAAGGTTCGAGCTTAGGAAGGGGCCTAGGCGCTCGCCCCTTGAGCGCGGCCCGCAATGCCGATGCCATCGCCCTCGTGGTGGACGCCTCCAACGAGCCGCTGGGGCAGATGGAAACCCTCCTTTCTGAGCTCTGGGCAGCCGGCGTACGGCTAAATGGACTCGCGGGTGAGGCAGTCGATGGGTTCGAGGAGCATAACGAATCCCTCGTCGACAGACGCGCGGTTATCGTCGCGACGAAGGGGGATCTTCCGGGCGCTGAAGAAGGGTTCAAGTTATTGCGTAGCAAATATGGCGAGAGGTTCCCGATTGTCCTCGTTTCCCCCGTCGCGGGGAGCGGTCTGGTGGGGGTCAAGCGCCTGATATTCGAGAGCTTGGACCTCGTGCGAGTGTACACCAAGCGCCCAGACGAGCCACCGTCCGAGCGCCCGTTGGTGTTGCCGAAGGGCTCCACCGTCTTGGACGTAGCGAGGGCCGCCAAGGTGTGGGGGTCCGCTCGTTTCCCTGGCCAACAGGTACCTCGAGACTACGTGCTCCAAGACAAGGACATCGTCGAGCTGCACGTGTGAGGTTTGAGCTTGCGGTCCTATGTGGACGCATGCGATGTCGAGCTCTTCGAGCTCAAGGGCCGAGAGTTGCCCGTGGCCATACTCGGCACAAGTCCATTTTGCGGCGCCGGTCAATTCGGCTCAAGGGCCGAGTTATATTACAGGACATTTTACGAACATCCCCAGAACATGGTCCGTCTGATCGTCGCGTCGGCCGGGCTCGGCGTACCGGCTGTTCACGTCGTCGCGTATCCGAGGATTTGCTGGGCGGTCGCCGAGGCCTCGAGGGCATGTGATATCAAACTTTGCGTTTTGGGCACGGTTGGCTTGCTCGACCCCATGGACGAACTTAAACTTTTGCTCTCCCTGGGTGCGGTCGGGGTGGCGGTACACGCGGACATCGTCGACCGCGATCCCAGCTCCGTGGAGCGATACGCGGAGGCGATACGCGAGGGCGGGGCGGCGGTCGGCGCGGCCACACATCGCCCTTGGAAGACCCTGAGCAGGATTCGAGAGCTGGATCTAGATTTCGTGATGGCTCCCGTGAACAAGTCGGGCTACATGATGGGGCCCAGGCCCGGCGAGACGTTGGAGCTCCTTCGTTCCTTAAAGGTGCCGATAATCGCCATCAAGCCCCTCGCGGCAGGCGGGTTAAGGCCGGAGGAAGCGTTCGAATTCCTCAGCTCACGCGTCGACGCGGTGGCTGTGGGTATAGCATCAGAGGAGGAGCTCATCGAAACTTGGCGGGCGGTAAAGGAGCACTTCACTCGCCGCGGAGGTACCTGGTGATCTTCAGGACGGCATCTGGCTTGCCCACGACCGTCACCAAATCTCCAGCCCATATCTCGGTTTCGCCCCTCGGGGGGATAAGGTCATCTCCCCTCGTTATCATCGCCAGCGTACAGCCCTTGGGCACGTTTATGTCCTTGATCTTCTGCCCTACCGCCTTAGAGTTGGGTCCGACGGTGACCTCCACCACCTCGCCCTTTCCGCCCCCTATTCCGAGCAGGCCGTAGACGCCGGGGCCGCTCACGGCTTTCTCGAACAACATCACCGCCGCGCTTATCAGGCTAACCGCTATGTCCACGCCCAGCTCCTCGAACATCCTCGCGTGCTTTTCGTCGTTCACCCTGGCGATGACGCGTGGCACGCCCATCTTCTTCGCGAGCTCGCAGGCCATGAGGTTTACTTCATCCGCCTGCGTGAGCGCCACCAGGACATCCGCCTTGTCTACCCCGGCATCCTTCAGGACGTCGATGTCGGCGCCATTGCCGTGGATGACGAGCACATCGAGCTCGGCCGCAAGCTCGTGCGCCCGCCTCTCGTCCTTTTCTATGATCACTACATTGTTACCCCTATCCGCGAGCCTCTTGGCGAGCCTTGAACCGGTTTGTCCGCCGCCTACAATTATAATATACATTGGATCGCCTCTGCATCGGTGCCGTTATAAAGCACGATGTTCATCTATGGTAGGAGGGTTTAAATGCCTATCCGACCGGCCCGCACCTATAGGTATTTCAGCGGCCCCGCGTACACGCGCAGGGAGTACGTCAAGGGAGTACCTGGGCTACGGGTTACCTTCTTCGACATGGGGAACCCAAAAGGCGATTTCCCCGTCGAGATCTCTCTCATCTCCAAGGAGGCGGGCCAGATAAGGCACAACGCGCTAGAGGCTGCTAGGGTCGCGGCCAACCGCCTATTGGAGAAGAGGGTGGGAAAGGACAACTACCACCTCAAGCTTCGCGTGTATCCCCACCACGTGTTGCGGGAGAACCCAATGGCGGTGGGCGCGGGAGCGGACAGGATCTCCGACGGCATGCGCTTGGCCTTCGGCAGGCCCATAGGCGCCGCCGCTAGGGTCCACGCGGGACAAAGGTTGATGACCGTCCGCGTGGGGAAGGAATTCGCCCCGATAGCGAAGGAGGCGTTACGCCGAGCCGCGGGAAAGCTGCCGATGCCTTGCAGCCTCGAGGTGGAGAAGGGGCAGGAGTTACTTCAGTGAGCTGGCCATTGCCGCAAGCAGCTCATATATTATCTTCGCCGCTGCGAAGGCCGTGGCGCCGTTGTCGTGTGGCGGGGTGAGCTCCACCACGTCGAAGGCAAGGATCTTCAGCTTGCCCAACTCGCGCACCAGCTTCAGCAGGTCGAGCGTCGATAGCCCTCCCGGCTCCGGTGTGCTCACGCCAGGCGCGAAGGCGGGGTCGAGGACGTCGAGGTCTATAGTCAGGTAAACGCGAGAGCCGCCGACTTGCCCCCTGACTTCGGCGGCGACTCCGGTTGGGTCTGCGAGGACCTCTTCGCTCGTGTAGGTCCTCAGCTTGATCGACTTGGCGAATTCTGCTTCCTCCTTAGAGCAAGAGCGAACGCCCAGTTGGAGCAAGCGCTCGGCCGGCAAGCGATCGAGGACCCTACGCATCACCGTCGCGTGGCAGAGCCTGTCGCCTAGGTACTCGTCTCGCAGGTCGCGATGGGCGTCGAGCTGCACCACGGTCACATCGTCGAAGGCCTGGAGCGAGAAGTATGTAAGCGTATGCTCCCCTCCGAGCAAAGCAGGTATCTTTCCATCGTCGCTCACGCGCTTGACCAGCGCCGAGATCCTCTCCCCAGTTGTCTTTAGATCGGTGGTTGTGATGATGAGATCCCCGAGGTCGGAAATATCGAGCTTTTCGAAGACATCGAGCCCGGCCGAGGTTACGTAGGTCTCCAGGTTTGCGGATGCCTCGCGTATCCTCGCCGGCGCGAAACGGCAGCCGGAGCGATAGCTGGAGGTGATGTCGAGCGGGATGCCGGCGAACACCACCCTCGCCCGCTCGTATGGCTCGTCGAAGCCGCCGAAGCCCGGGCGGATGGGCGTCATGGCCTCCATCTCCATCACCCTTCGATTGTAGACCTCAAGGGCTATGAAGCTTTCCGAGACCTAGCAATTTGCTTTAAGGTCGAACATCCACCTAAAAACACGGAGGTGTCTTATGGCGAAGATCGACGTGGACGCGAGCCTCGCCCCGAGGTTGTTCGCCCCCAGGTTGACGGTGCTGGTGACCTCCCTCGACAAAAAGGGCAGGGCTAACATCATAACCCTCTCTTGGGTCATGCCGACCTCCTTTGACCCGCCCTTAGTGGCGATAAGCGTGGGCAGGCAGAGGTACTCCCATGAGCTCATCGAGGGCTGCAGGGAGTTCGTGGTGAACCTCCCCTCACAGGACATCTTGGAAAAGGTCCAAGTTTGCGGCTCTCGCTCGGGTAGGAACGTGGACAAGTTCGCGGAAAGCGGCCTTACGCAGCTCCCGAGCAAAAAGGTCAAGCCACCCAGGATAAAGGAGTGCGTCGCCCACCTCGAATGCAGGCTCGTCGATAGCCTGAGGACGGGGGATCACACCATTTTCATCGGTGAGGTGTTGGCGGCCTCCGTCGACGAGGAGGTGTTCGACAAGATGGAAAAGGGCATAAGGTTGGAGGCGTTTAAACCCGTCCTTCACTTGACCGGCCCGTACTTCACCACCTCGGCGAGCGTGAGGCGAATAGGCTAGACTCGTGGTGCGGGGGCGGGGATTTGAACCCCGGAACCCCTACGGGACAGGCTCCTGAAGCCTGCGCCGTTGACCAGGCTTGGCTACCCCCGCGATCGAAACTTGGTCGTCCTAATTCTTTAATGTTAGGTCGGCGCCGTGGACTAAAACTTTATGAAGCTGGAACTTAAAACAAAAAATTGATTGGTAAATATGCCGTTCGACTTCAGCTTCGAGGGCCTCCTAGCTTGGTTGGTGCTGATCCTACTACTCAGCTTTATTACCATGTATCTCATGCCGTACCAGTTCACCTTCCAAACCCGCCTGATGATAGGGCAGGTGCGCAAGTCGTTGAGCCAGCTCGAGGAATGGGCCAAGGAGGGCAGGAGGATCGCGTTGAGCACGTTAACCAAGCACGGCCGAACCAAGCGGGATATCGAGAAGGAGTTCGACGACTTTCTAGAGTTCTTCACCATCGAGCCGGTCAGCGAGGATCCGGCTGGGGTGCTCCGCAGGCTGGAGCACGTGCTCGATGTACGGAAGAAGCGCTTCGAGGGCATGGTCGCCCGCTTCGCCCCAAAC
>JAWCKY010000018.1:0-16326 GCA_038851365.1 Hadarchaeales archaeon (SeqCode) | reverse complement strand
GGTAGCCCGGAACTTGAGGTAGGGAGAAAATGGGAAAGGGCATAGGTTTTGGCAAGGTGATCCTCTTCAACGAACATTTCGTGGTCTACGGTGTGCCCTCCATCGTCTCAGCCATAGACAAGGCCACGATCGCGGTCGTCGAGCGCTTCGACGGCGAGGGTTGGGTGCTGGAAGACGAGAGGCCCGCTACTCCCGGCTACAAGGAGGAGAAGCTCGAGCAGCAAAGGGAGTCCATCGAGAGGATCTTGAAGGCGGCTGGCCTCGACGCGACCAAGAATCCCATCAAGATATGGTTCGGGGGCGACTTGGTGGCGGCTAGCGGGATAGGTGCAAGTGCCGCCTCCTGCGTAGCGCTCGCGCGCGCCCTCTCTGACGAGTTTGGGTTGCAGCTGTCCGACGAGCGTATAAATGAGCTGGCCTACGAGGGCGAAAGGGCCTACCACGGGACCCCCTCCGGCGTCGACAACACCGCCGCCACCTACGGGGGCCTCATATGGTTCGTCAGGGGCCAGCCTCCCCTTTTCGAGCGCATCGAGCTCAAGGAGCCAGTGGAGGTAGTGATGGGCAACACGGGCATAGTCGCCAACACGGCTGCGGCGGTGGCGGGGGTTAGGGAGAGGAAGGAAAAACATCCGGAGAAGTACGCCAAGTTGTTCAAGGAGGCGGAGGAATTGGCGTACAGGGCAAGGGAAGCGCTGGAGGGCTTCGACCTGAAGGCCGTGGGTGAACTCATGGATAAAAACCACGAACAGCTACGGGCGATAGGCGTCTCCTGCGAGGAGCTAGATCATCTAGTGGAGCTCGCCAGGGACCACGGTGCCCTCGGGGCAAAGCTGACGGGAGGCGGTTTAGGGGGCTACATGGTGGCGCTTACCCCCGGCAAGGAGCTTCAGGAGGAGGTCGCGAGGGCGATCGAGCGCGAGGGCTTCGAGGTCCTGAGGACGAGGATAGGGGTGAGGCCTTGAACTTCAGGGACTTCGTCGAGCTCTTGGACGGGAAGGGGCTACTGGTCAGGATCAAGAAGCCTGTGAGCACCAAGCTCGAGGCGGCCGCATTGATGCGGGCGCTCGATGGGAGGCCCTTGATGTTCGAGGAGGTCGAGGGCTTCGAGATGCCCATCGCGGCGAACGTGTGCTCCTCCCGCGAGCTCATAGCGCTGGGTTTGGGCGTGAAGAAGGAGGAGCTGCTGAGCAAGCTCGCGGAGGCCATAGATAACCCAAAGGAACCCAAGGTGGTGGAGGCCGAGGGGTACGAGGAGATCGAAGTCGACCTGGGTAGGCTCCCAATCCTGACGCATTACTCCTTCGACGGTGGTCCGTACATCTCCTCCGGCGTGGTGATAGCGAGAGATCCGGAGCTGGGGCTCAACGCTTCCTACCACAGGATGATGGTGATAGATAAGGACAAGGTGGTGGTGAGGATCCTCCCGAGGCACTTCGATGAGTTCCTGAAACGGGGCAACAGGGAGTTCGCGGTATGCATCGGTAACCCAGTGCCGGTATTGGTTGCAGCGGCGGTGTCGACGGAGCTAGGGATAAGCGAGCTGAGCATCGCGAACGCGCTGGCCGAGACGAAGCTGGTGAAGCTCGGTGGACACCAAGTGCCAGAGGCAGAGATAGTCATGATCGCGGAGATGACCGATGAGCTCCACGACGAAGGGCCATTCTTGGACCTCACCGAGACCCCGGACATCGTCCGTAAGCAACGGGTGGCAAGGATACGACGGATATTCGTCAAGCGTGGGGCGATTTATCACGCGTTGCTACCAGGGGGGCTCGAGCACAAGCTGCTGATGGGGATGCCCCGTGAGCCTACGATCTTCAAGGAAGTCAACAAGGTATGCGAGTGCAAGGGCGTGCTCATAACCCCCGGCGGGTGCTCTTGGCTGCACGCCGTCGTCAGCATAAAAAAGAAGGGACCAGATGACGGAAGGAAAGCGATAGAGGCCGCGTTCAGGGGGCACAGATCGCTCAAGCACGTATTCGTGGTGGACGACGACATAGACATCCATAACCCCCACGAGGTGGAATGGGCTATGGCCACGCGCTTCCAGGGCGATCGGGACATGGTCTTGCGCAGGGAACCCGGCTCCTCGCTCGACCCCTCCTCGGACCTCGAGACGAGGGAGACGGCCAAAGTTGGCTTCGACCTGACGATACCTTGGGGGAGGGACCCCAGGGACTTCAAGAAGCCCGGCCCGCCCATGGAGATCAAGCTTGAGGACTACCTGGGGTAGTGGCTTGTACCTGACCAAGGAGCAAGAGCGGATGCTCACTGGCGAGTACGGCGAGGTGCTGGAGAGGAACTTCAGGTTACTGGTGAGGTTGGGCGACATCTACGGCGCCGACCGCATGACCCCGGCCTTGAGTTCCTCGAGGACCTCGCGGACAAGGGGGCGAGGGTGAGGGTGCCCACGACGCTTAACCCGCCGGGCATGGATCTGGAGGACTGGAGGCAGCTGGGGTTCCCGGAGGACTTCGCGGAAAAACAGTTGAGGATAATCGAGGCGTTCCGCAGGATGGGTGTGATGATGACCGCCACCTGCACCCCCTACTTGGTCGGTAACCTACCTCGCTTTCGAGAGCATCTTGCTTGGTCGGAGTCGTCCGCGGTATCCTTCGCGAACTCGGTGATAGGCGCAAGGACGAACCGCGAGGGTGGTCCCTCCGCGCTGGCGGCGGCGCTTTGCGGGGTGACCCCGAACTATGGGCTGCACCTAGACGAGAACCGACAGCCGACCGTCTTGGTGGATGTTAAGGTTGAACTCGGACATGAAGCGGACTTCGGTGCCTTGGGCTATCACGTGGGGAAAACCATCGAAAAGGGGGTGCCCTATTTCAAGGGCATCAAGCACGCGGACGTCGACCAGCTCAAAGCGCTGGGCGCCGCCATGGCCGCCTCCGGGGCGATAGCACTTTACCACGTGGAGGGGATAACACCGGAGGCCGACCTCGTAAACGTGGAGGGGTTAGAGAAGCTGGAGGTCGATGAGGGAGAACTCAAGGGGGCTTACGAGAAGCTGAACACCGGCAAGGAACCTGATATAGCGATCCTAGGCTGTCCACACGCCTCGCTAAAGGAGATCGCGGAGCTGGCCGAAAAATTGGAGGGCAAACACCTTCGCAAGCCGCTTTGGATATGCACCGCGCGCGCGACCAAGCGGGCCGCTGAGGGGATGGGACTGGTGGATGCGATCGAGCGGGCTGGAGGGAGGGTGGTCGCCGATACGTGCGCCGTAGTTGCGCCAATAGAGCGCATGGGGTTTAAGTGCACAGCCGTTAACTCGGGGAAGGCGGCGAGCTACTTACCCGGGTTCTGCAAGCAGGCGGTCGTCTTCAAAAGCGTCGACGAGATATTGGAGGCGATGACTTGAAGGGTCGCGCGATAAGCCCGGGTAAGGCCAGGGGCGAGGCGCTAGTCTCGAGGCAGCCGATCGGCTTTTACGGAGGGGTGGACCCGAAAACGGGCATAATCATAGAAAAGGGGCACGAGCTAGAGGGGAAGTGCGTGAAGGACAAGATACTGGTTTTCCCGTGCGGCAAGGGCTCGACGGTGGGTTCGTACGTCATCTATGGGCTGAAGAAGAACGGCGTGGCTCCGGCGGCGATAGTAAACCGCGAGACCGAGACGATAGTCGCGACCGGGGCCATCTTGGCTGGCATCCCGTGCGTCGATGGGATAGACATCGACAGGATCAAGACGGGCGATAGGCTATTCGTCGATGCCGACGAGGGCAGGGTGGAATTCGAATGACCGGTCCAGCTGAGAGCAAGATCGAGATCGAGGCGCACGTGTACATACACAAGCGCGACCCCTTGACCCGCTCGAAGATCCCGCACATCGACATCGAGTCCCCCATATTGAACGAGATAATAAAGCCGAACGAGACCACCTTCGTGAGCGGGAAGGAGGGCGGAGTCTTCATAGGGTTGAAGCGGGAGATGCTCGCGCGCCTCGAGCGCTTGCTCGAGCGATTGGAAAAGTGAAGGCAACGTTAGTTCGCGCGACTTCCTTAATAAGGCGGCGGCTGAAATTTTAAATGGGGTATGGGTGGGCGTCGTCTTCAAGCCAGAGGATGTCCTCAAGGGGCGAAGGTGGATGCTCGAGAAGGCGGCTAGGGATTTGGCTCCGGGGCAAGTGGAGCGCGTGGAAAGCATCCTGAGGAGATGGGGGGAAGGCTCAAGGGAGGAGCTGATAAGGCTCTTGGGTGAGGAGCGAGCGAAGAAGCTGATGGCCGATTTGGGTATAGTGTGATCGCGCGGTTACAAAGATTTAAAGCCGGACGGATGAACTTTTACTTGGGCCCGTGGTCTAGTGGCTATGACGGCAGTCTCACACACTGCAGGTCCGGGGTTCGAATCCCCGCGGGCCCATTAGGATCATTTTTGAACTCGGCAAGCCGCGATGATTTCATCGGCAAAGAGCTCCCTTTCGGCGCTACTTTTTCTTTTTAGCTCTCGAAAGCCTGAGGCACCTCGCATAAACACATCGCTTGGGCGAGATCTTCGGCGAACTTTTCGGTTTATCTACGATCTCCACGCCAGCATCGCGGACGACCACGACCGGTACTCGCTCAGCCCCCTCCCCCATCACCACCTGCGCGGCGGAGGCTATTTGGTCCGCGATGGCTCTAAAGGTGATCCTAAGCCTTCTTCCGAACAAGTCCAGCTGGCCGCGACAATCGATGACGGGTTCCATGCCCGCGACGCCGATGGCTTTGCCGATCGTACCTAGACGGAGGGGTTGAACTTGGCTGTCCGCTATTATTACCCCAACTCTAGCCCCAGATCGTTGCCTTAGCTCCCGCATTATCTCCTCAGCCGCCCGATTGGGCTTCGACGGCATCAGCACGACTTGTCCCGGCGGCGCGTTCGAATGATCTACGCCCGCGTTGACGCACAGCATGCCCTCCTTTAAGGTCAACAACGCGTACTTCGCTACCCCCAAGACCTCGTTCGCCTCCCTGAGCACCAACTCGACGAACTCCGGTTCCAGCCCGCTTCTCCTAGCTAGAAGCTTCGCGCGCTGGGAGGGTCGAACGCGGGCCAGCTCAATAAGGCGACCTTGAGCAGTGGCCAAAGCGCTCGAGGCCACGACGACGATATCCCCATCCCTAAGCCCACCCACCTGTTCGGAGGCCTTCAGGATCATCGATACCAAGTCATCTCCGGGCTTGATGAGCGGCATGTTCAAGCCCAAAACCCTCGTCGTATCACCTCGCTGAACCTCGCTCTCCGCCGGAACGTTTAACCTTTGCGCCCGCGCTCCTTATGGCCTCGGCGATCCTGACCGCATGCGAGGTCTCCTTGGGATCGTGGGTTCTAACGACATCGGCGCCGTTAAGCACCGCTATCGCAGCAGCGGCCAGCGAACCCCAAAGCCTGTCGGCTGGGTTCGGCAGGTTCAACACGTGGCCGATGAAGGATTTCCTGGAGACGGCCACGCAGATCGGACGACCTAGGACCCTCAGCTTGCTCAAGTTGGCTAGGAGGTGGAGGTCCCACTCGGCACCCTTCCCAAAACCTATGCCTGGATCGACGACCACTTTTCGCTCATCGATGTCGTTAAGCTCGCATATACGCAAACTATCGCGGAGCGCGCCCATGACCTCATCGATGCTCTTAGCATCGCCTGGCCTTTCCCTGGCGGCCATAAGGATGGTTGAACACCCGAAGCTCGAGATCACCTGCGCCATCTTCGGATCGGCCTTGAGCCCGCTGACGTCGTTTATCATGCTTGCCCCTGCTTCCAAGGCGGCCTCGGCCACCGCGGCGCGCTGGGTATCGACGGAGATGGGCTCGCTTAACGCTTTGACGAGCGTCCTGACAACGGGGATCAACCTACGCATCTCCAGTGAGGTTGAAATGGGTTTAGCGCCAGGGGCGGTGGACATGGCCCCGACGTCGATAATGTGGGCTCCCTCCTCGAGCATGGAGCTTGCTCGCTCTACAGCCTCGGCCTTATCTCGAACCACTGACCCACTGTAAAAGGACTCGGGCCCGACGTTTATCGCTCCGATTATCACGACCGGATTTCCGCTCCCGACCCTTATTCCCGCAAGCTCGGCATAGCCCATGATCTTCACGCTAACTACTCATCCAGCAAGTGGGGTCTTCTGCGAGGAAATCGCCGCTCCTCGCAAATGCCATCGCCCTGCACCCGCCGCACCAATTTTTGTAATCGCATGCCCCGCATCTACCTTTCAAGTTGTCCCTATCCCTAAGCGCGGCTAGGAGTTCCGAAGAATACCAGATTTCTCGAAGAGTTGTCTCGCGCACGTTACCCAGCATTAGCTGGAGCCTCGAGCAAGGTAGGACGTTCCCGTCTGCCGAGACACAGAGGATGGAAACACCAGCCGTGCAACCCCCGCGGATCTTATTGCTCGGTCTTTTTCGTCTTCCGCTCAACAGTCCGGCGTAGGGGTTACAGGTGGTGACGATGTCTAGCCTCCCGTTTAGCTCCGCTTTTTTAGCGAGCAAGTATTCGTACAGCCCTTTTTGTTCTTGGGGGGTGAGACAATACTCAGCGAGGGACTTCGCTTGGCCCATGGGGATCATCACCTTAGTCGAGAAGTTCACCCTCAACTTGAGTGCAAGCGAAAGAAGAGCTGGGAGCTCCCGTAAGTTGTGTTTTGAGAAGGTGGGGGAAAGATACGTTTTCACGCCGGCGCCTTTTAGCAACTTTATCGCCCTCAAGCACCTCTTGAAAGAGCCGGCCTTATTTCTGAATTCATCGTGGGTCCGTCCGATGCCGTCCACGCTCACCGAGACGTGATCCACCCCGCTGTTATGAAATAGCTTGGCCTTCTCTTTGGTCAAATACCACCCGTTGGTGATCACCGCGACCCGCAACCCCAGATCAACCGCATATCGTATGAGGTCGAAGAGGTCCCCCCTCGCGAGGGGCTCCCCACCGCTTATGTAAAGCTCCTCGGCCCCCAAATCGGCTATTTGCGACAACAGCTTTCTCGCCTCTGCGGTGCTCAAATCTCTTCGCTCGGACGGGGGCACATAGCAATGTTTGCAAGAGAAATTGCACTTACTCGTGATGTTCCAAGTCACCGAATAAAGACCGTGCCAAACCATCGTGATACCCTACTTAAAATCCTACGATGCACATACGCAGCTGTTTTTCCTGCATTCCTCCTTACTCAACTTCCACTTCTTGGCTCGCAGAAAATCACCCGAGTTAAGCTGCGCCCGACATGATTTAAGCATATCGTGTTAACGCTCGCGACGTGGGTCAGCTTTGTCGCTAGCGATAAGGTTTAAACCCATTTTGACCCAAAATCCACGGGACGACATGAAACAACTGCAGCTCGCCCGCGTACACCGCTCGCTAGGGGCGAAAATGGTTCCGTTTGCTGGTTGGGAAATGCCGCTCATGTATTCTAGCATCGCCGAAGAGCACATGGCCGTTAGGGAGGCCGCAGGGCTGTTCGACGTCAGCCATATGGGCGAACTAATCGTCGAGGGAAAGGACGCCGAGGACTTCCTACAACACGTAACCTCGAACGACCTAGCTAAGCTAAAGGTGTTCGACGCGCAGTACTCGACTGTCCTCAACGAGCGCGGCGGCGTAAAGGATGACGTCTTCGTTTACAGGCTCGAGGAGCAGAAGTACATGGTGGTGACCAATGCGGTCAACGTCGAAAAAATCTTCAATTGGTTCAAGCAGCACGCTCGAGGGAAAGTCAAGATCGAGGACATCACGGATCGAACGGTCATGCTGGCGTTGCAGGGACCTAGGGCGGAAGAGGTGCTTCAGCAACTGACAGACTTCGAACTTAAACAGCTGAAGCGCTTCAAGAGCGCCCAGATCGAAATAGCCAACATCCCCCTGCTCGTGAGCCGCACTGGCTACACGGGCGAGGATGGGTTTGAGCTCTACCTGATGGACGAAAGCGCTTCCAAACCCACGCGCGCGGAAAAGCTTTGGGGTGCCCTGCTTCGCGTTGGCGAGAAGGTTGGCGTTAGGCCCTGTGGCTTAGGTGCGAGGGATACCACGAGGCTAGAGGCCGGATATGTGCTTTACGATCACGAGCTAAACGAGGAGATCACGCCGCTAGAGGCCAAAATACAGTATGCGGTCAAATTGGAGAAGGGGGACTTCATCGGGCGCGATGCCCTTATCGAACAGGACAAAGCCGGGCTGAAAAAAACGCGCGTAGGTCTCAAGATGAGAGAACCTGGTGTACCCAGAGGTGGCTATAGAATACTGAAGGATGGAAAGGAAGTAGGTTATCTAACCTCCGGCACCTTTTCGCCTCTATTGAAAGTCGGAATCGCCATGGGCTACGCAACCCAAGATATCGCGCTCGGCACAGAGGTGATGGTCGAGATACATGGCAAACCTCGACGAGCGGAAGTCGTCGGATGGCCTTTTTACGATCCCCAGAAGTATGGCTTCAGCAGGAGGGTGGAACCATCGCCAAGGTATTTGGGCATCTGATGAAGGAAGTAATAAATCCAGGGCTCTGTTTGAGCTGCGGGGCCTGTGCAGCTTCTTGTACACATGCTGCGGTTCAGATGGTGGACGAAAGACCTATGTTGAAAACTAAATGCGAGGTATGCAATGTTTGCTACTACCATTGCCCACAGGTCAACGATCAAGCGGCGCTGGAGGTCAAGACCTTCGGGCGTAGCGCTAGCGAAGGCGAGGTCCTAGGCATTTACGAAAGGGCGTTCTCGGCTAAAGCATTGGACCCTGAGATAATCGCGCACGCGCAGGACGGCGGCGCGGTTACGGCGTTGCTTGCGGCTCTGCTCGAGGTTGGATTCATAGACGGCGCGGTGGTGATGGGTAGGGATGAGAGGTGGCATCCCATCCCCAAAGTAGCGGTCACGAAGGAGGAACTCATCGAGTGCAGCGGGACGAAGTATTCTAGGGGCGCGATCCTACTTGGGCTACGCGACGCCGTCGATCTCTATTCCTGCCAACGTTTGGCACTGGTGGGCACTCCATGCCAGATTAAGGCGTTCCGAGCGATGGCGACAGGGGAGCGCGCCGTCTATCGCCTAACCCACGCGGTCAGGCTGTGCATAGGGCTCTTCTGCATGAGGGCTTTTCCGTACGAGGGATTCTTCAAGCGGGTCATCGAGGGACAACTCGAGGTCAAGCTGGAAGAGGTGTCGAAGTTCGATATCAAAAGGGGGAGGTTCATAATCTATCGTAAAGGGAAACCGAAACGTGAGTTGGCATTGGACGCCCTCGAGCAGTTCGTCGACGCCCCCTGCAGGCTATGTTCAGATTTCGCGTCGGAGCTGGCAGATATCTCGGTGGGCGCCGTGGGATCGCCTCCGAATCGCTCTACGATGCTGCTGCGCACGAGTAGAGCATTCGAAGCGCTCGATGCGGTTGGTAGAGGCAAAGCGCTCGAGCTTCGACCCCTCGAGGAGGTTGAGCCTGGCCCAGATGCGGTCAAGCGGGCGGCAATGGGGAAGAAAAAAGATGTAAACAATGAGATAGACCGCAGGCGGAGGTTGGGCAAACCTCTGCCTCCCTGGCTCCAACGACAGGAGGGGGGAGCCACCTAACCCTACTTTAAGAGTTCCTCTATCGAATCTATGACTTTGGCCGGTTCTGGTCCTATGGGGGCGCCGATGACGACCTGTGTTACCCCCAGCTTGTCCAGATCGTAGATATGTCTCTCGAAATCGGACGGTGTGCCGCATATCGCGAAGGCATCGATCATCCGATCGGTTACCGTCTCTGCTGCCTTTTGAACTTCTCCGACGCGAAGGTACTCCCGAATTTTTTTCACCTCGTCTAAGGGTATGTCATGTCTCTCCAGTGCCCAAGGAGGGGCGGAAGATGCTATGAAGGCGACTATCCTCCTCACCGCCCTCCGAGCTTTTTCCACGTCCTCATCGATGGAGGTTGCCATGTATGCCACCACGTCCAACTCCTCGAGCTTTTTGTTGGAGGACTCGGCCCCTCTCTTGATATAGCCGATGCATTCCTTTAGGTCCTCGCGGTGCGATGCATTTATGAGCGCACCATCGGCGATCGAGCCTGCTAGCTCCAACATCCTCGGCCCTCGGCCCCCCACGTATATCGGCACGCCGGCGTCTGGCTTAAAGCGGAGCTTTGCCCCCCTACAGGTGAACACCTCGCCGGAGAAATCTACCCTTTCCCCCGCCAGCAACTTGCGCGCGATGAGCACCGCCTCCCGCACGGCAACGATGGGCTTGTAGTGTTTTACCCCTACGGTGGCGAGGAAAGTTGGATCTCCGGCTGAGATGCCTAGAACAGCGCGGCCGCCCGAGAGCTCATCGAGCGTGGCAATCGCCGCGGCCGTCACGGCGGGGTGGACGAGGTATGGGTTGGTTACCCCCGGCCCGAGCCTCACCCGCTTGGTGGCGAGGGCGAGGGCTGCTAGCACGGAGTGCACGTAGCGATTATGGTAGTGGTCGCACACCCAGACGTAATCGAATCCAGCGCCCTCGACCTTCTTCGCGAGCGAGACCAAGGCATCGCACGTTTTATAAGGCACGAACTCCACGCCGAACTTCACCGAATCCCCCACGATTTAAGGCTGGGAGGTGCTATAATACCGACGGTGCCCACATGCGACTTATCGCCCTCAAGGGCATCCCCCTGGTGAAGCAAGGTGATCGCGTAGATGAACTGATCGTCGATGCCCTCAGGAAGCAAGGTCTAGAGCTAGAAGATGGAGACGTGGTGGTGGTGGCACAGACCATCGTCTCCAAGGCGGAGGGAAGCGTCGTTGATCTCCGAAAGGTTAAGCCCAGCAAGTTCGCGAGGTATTTGGCCAAGAAGTTAGAAAAGGATGCGAGAGAAATTGAGGTCATCCTCCAGCAGTCCAAGGAGATAATTAGACTGAAGCACGTCTTGATCGCGAGGACCGAGCACGGTTTCGTCTGCGCCAACGCAGGCGTGGACCACTCCAACGCTGGGGCAGATCGCGTGACGCTCCTGCCGCGTGACCCGGATGCAAGCGCGAGGAGGATCCGAGAGGGGATAAGGCGAGCCTTGGGCAAAGACGTCGCGGTCATCGTCTCCGACACGCAGGGGAGGCCCTTCAGGCAGGGCGCCATAGGCGTGGCCGTGGGCGTGGCCGGGATGAAGCCCCTGTTGGACCTCAGGGGGAAACGAGACCTATACGGAAGGGAACTAAGAACCACGATCATCTCGCCCGCGGACGCGATAGCTGCTGCGGCGGTCGCGCTGATGGGCGAGGCCAACGAAGGTACACCCGTAGTTATAGTAAAGGGAGCGACCTACGAGCGGGGGGAAGGGAGCGCGCGAGAACTCATCATGCCTAAGGAGAGGGATCTGTTCGGGTGATGAAATGCTGGCGGTGCTCTCTGGTGGCACGGGGACGCCAAAGTTGCTGCAGGGGTTATCGCGCCTGCTCGAGCCACGCGAGCTGGCGGTCGTCGTCAACACCGGTGAGGATTTAGAAGTCTCCGGCATGTACGTCTCGCCCGACATAGACACCGTCGTTTACACGCTCGCCGGTATAGTGAACGAGGAAACGTGGTACGGCATCCGAGGTGACACCTTTCTTTGCCACGAGATGCTCAAACGCTTGGGGGAGGTCGAGATGTTGAGGATCGGAGATCGGGACAGAGCCGTCAAGCTTCATCGCACGCTCCTGCTCAAGCGAGGAAAAACCCTCTCAGAAGCTACAAAGATACTCTGCGATAAGCTGGGCATTGAATCTAGGGTCATGCCGATGTCGGACGACCGCGTGACCACTCGTATCATCACAGAGGCTGGCCAAATATCGTTTCATGAGTTCTGGGTAGTCCGCAAAGCCGAGGATAAGGTTTTGGACGTCAAGTTCGAGGGAGCGGAAGCCGCCAAGCCGGCGCCGGGCGTGATCGAGGCGCTAGAATCAGCGGGGGCAATCCTGATCGGCCCAAGCAACCCCGTGACGAGCATCGGTCCGATTGTCTCGATTGATGAAATCAGGCGTGCCCTATGCCGTCGACGGGACGACGTGATCGCCGTCAGCCCGATCATCGGCGATCGCCCGGTAAGCGGACCAGCTGGCGTGCTGATGAGGGGGTTGGGCTACAACGTAAGCCCATTGGGAGTAGCGCAACTTTATCGCGATTTCATCGGAGAGCTCCTCGTGGACCACTCGGACAGACACCTTGCCCCAGCAATAGAGGAGCTCGACATAAAGGTGGTGCCCACGAGCATCCTCATGCCCAACCACTTAAGCAGGATAGAATTGGCGCGCACGATACTCGAGTTACTGAAGAGATGACCCTTTTCGTCCTTGGACCTCTCCATATGTTGTGGTTCTCTGTTTCGGCACCCGTCCGAGATCTAGAATAAGCCTCTCCAGTTGCTGTGGCAACATCACATGGTATGCGCCGCCCGCCGCCCGCGTGATGTTCTCCTCCATTAAGGTACCGGAGAGATCGTTTGCACCGGCGTTTAGCATCACCTGCGCTAGCTTCGGCCCCAGCTTCACCCAAGAGGCTTGTATGTTGTCTATGCAACCACTCAGCATCAGTCGAGCGGTGGCGTGTACCCTAACGTCATCGGCCCCGCTAGGAGCCTCGCAAATCATGCCCTCGCGCTGCAACGGCGTGGCATGGGGCATAAACGAGAGCGGCACGAACTCGGTGAAGCCCCCCGTCTCAAACTGGATCTCCCGCACGAGCGCGATGTGCTGAGCCCTCTCGCGGGGGGTCTCCACGTGTCCATACATCATGGTAGCCGTCGTGGGTAGTCCGTGCTCGTGGCATGCCTTGATCGTCTCGACCCAGGAGTTCGAGTCGAGCTTTTCGGGGCAGATGATGTTGCGAACTCGATCGACCAGGATTTCCGCGGCAGTCCCAGGGACCGAGTTCAGCCCAGCCTCGCGCAATGCCTCGATCACCTCGTCAATCGACATGCCCTCTTGTCTAGCGATGTGGTTGAGCTCCGCAGGAGAAAAGGCATGGATGTGGATATCCGGGGAAACCCCTCTTATGGTATCTAGGATGGCCAAGTAGTCCTCCAAACCAAACTCTGGATGTAGGCCTCCTTGTACGCAGATCTCCGTCGCGCCGAAGGAGATGGCCTCCCGAGTTTTGCGCGCGATCTCGTTCAATGTGAGGACGTAAGCATCCGGATCGCCCGGGGAACGTCGAAAGGCGCAGAACTTGCAACTGCCCACGCAGATGTTGGTGAAATTTATGTTCCTGTTGACGACGTAGGTCACCACATCCCCAACCGCCTGGCGCCTCACCTCGTCCGCGACGAGGGCGAGGGCAGTGAGCTCCCTTCCCTTGGCCTTGAGCAATCGTTCGCCCTCATCCACCGTTAGCTCGCCCCCATCCAGCGCTTTTTTTAGAATCCTCGAGAACTCACGATCGAGCTTGCCCAACAGTTCATCGAACATTAGTTCAGCCTCCTGTAGCCGGATTCGTCCATGAGCTCGCCTAGGACCGCGCAGACCTCGTCCGAGACAAAACTCGGATCCCTCGCGAAGCGCGGGTAGATGGGTAGCCTCTCCTTGAGGATAAATCCCGCCGATCGAATAGCCACGCTGAGCGCCTCGAGCTTTGGCCAAGTTCGCTCGGGATTTATGAAGTCTGGCGTCACCGGGGAGATGCCGCCCAAATCGTTGGCACCCGCTACGAGAAATCGCCCCACGTCGCGCACCAAGTTGGGCGCGACTTGGATGCTCATAGAAGGCATCATCAACCTCGCCACAGCTACTACGGCTACGAGTTCCTCCTCGCTTGGGCTAGGACAATTCGCCATGGGTGTGCCCTGCTTCGGTACGAAAGGCTGCACGATGATCTCCTGGATGTGCCCATACTTCTCGTGAATCCTCATGAGCTCTAGCAGGGACCTCGCGCGGTCCTCGAAGCTCTCTCCTATGCCTATGAGCAATCCGGTGGTGAAAGGTATCTTAAGCTTGCCGGCCGTCTCGATCGTCTCCAAACGTAGCTTAGGGTCCTTGCCTGGGCTTTCGCGGTGTGCCGGCAGCTCGGCCGCACATTCGAGCATAAGCCCCATGCTGGCATTCCATCTGCGCAGCTGGCGCAACTCTCGCTCGCTTAAGATGCCAGCGTTGGTGTGTGGCAACAGCCCATAGCTCAGCGCGAGCTTGCACAGATCCTCGAGGTAATCGGTCATCCCCTTGTAGCCGAGCTCTCCTAACGCGCGTCGCACCTCACCATACACCTCCGGCCGCTCCCCCAACGTGAAGAGGGCTTCCGAGCATCCAGCCTCCCCTGCGAGCTCTAGGAGCTCGGCCACCTCCTCTGGCCTCATGAACCTAGCCCTCCCGCTACCCGGCTCCTGTCTAAAGCCGCAATACCAGCAACGGTTGCGGCATAGGTTGGTGACCGGCAGGAATACGTTGCGGGAGTAAGTAACCTCCGGCCCTAGCGATCTACGGACCTTCCATGCCCACAGGGTTAGCCGCGAGAGCTCATCGCCGGTGGCGCGAAGTAAGGACGCGAGATGCTCGAGGCGCGGCTCTCCCGCGTGAAGTTCTGCGAGCACTCGATCGAAATCCAAAGGGGCACCATCATAAAGGTCTACGGCGCCATAAAAGTGCTTGATCGACATGCCAACGTGGGCCATCGTGCCCGTCAAGAGGCTAAGCGAGGCCAAGTCGAGCCTCAGCCACGTGCTAGGGGAGGAGGAAAGGCGCGAGCTGGTGCTGAGCATGCTCGCGGACGTGTTGAAGGTCATCAAGGCTACCACCTCGCTCGCCGGTGTGGTGGTGGTTTCTCCAGACGAAGAGGTCCTCCGCGCCGCGAGGATCTCGGGCGCGTTAGGTCTGCTCGAGCCAAGCGTCGGGCTGAACAAGGCCATCGAGCTCGCGATTCAACGCGCGGCGGCGGAGGGGGCGGATGCCGTGCTGGTGCTTCCCGCCGATTTGCCGCTCGTGAGGGTTGCGGACCTCGAGAACATCATCGCGATGGCGCGCTCTCCTCGAGAGGTCGTGCTCGCGCCCTCTAAGGACAACGGCACAAATGCTTTGCTGTTGAAACCGCCCGATGCGATAAGCCTGAGGTTTGGAGGGGAGAGCTTCGTCGATCACCTTTGGGAGGCCCGAGGAAGGGGTATACTACCCCGGATATACCGTTCCACCTCTATCGCGATGGACGTAGATAATATCCAAGACCTGATGAATCTCGAGGTAGAGGAACTCGGCGCACATACCCGCGCCGTGGTTCAAAAGATTAAGCGTGGGACGAAGCTGACCAGGAAGTAAGCGCCGAAAAGCAAGAGCACCGCCCCGCATGCTAGCAGAAGTCCCTTATACGCTCGAGTCCCGATGAGCCACCTCCCCTTAGCTATGGAGTACGAGACGAGTGAGTACCACCCCAAGTCCGCGAGAAAGTGCCCAATCAACCACAAGATCGCCCCAAGCGCGGCGGCCGCCAAGAAGGCCTGGGTGAGCATCGCTAGCCCCACCGTCGACCACCACAGAAAGACGCTGGGATTCAACACGCTGCTGAAGAGCACGCCCCCTATGACTGCGTGATGCTTTAAGCCCGGCACGTCGGGTCGAAACTCATGGACGTTTTTGACCCTCGAGAGGTTGAGCCCTCCCAGCAGGACGAGGAGCAACCCACCGATCACCCCTATCGCGGTTTGAAGCGCTTGGCTTTTGACCGCAAATCCGAGCCCTAAGGCGACGATGGAGACTATCGCGAGTTCCACTACGACATGCCCCACCGCCGCGAAGGCCCCGCTTCTCCCGCCGTCGGAGAGGGTCTTAACGACCACGTACGCCAACAGGGGGCCGGGTATCAGCGCGCCTGAGAGGGCGATTATAAAACCTATGGGTAGCTGGACGATCGCCTCGAGCATCGTAACCCATCTCTGCTCGCCTGGGAGGGACTTTAATTTTTCTTTTTGTACAAAAATGTGCTAAAAAGCTTTAAATAGTACAGATAACAAGAAAGCCTGGGTTGGGATGGTGGAGACGAAGTTCCTGCTGGACGAGAACGAGCTGCCCAAAAAATGGTATAACATCCAGGCGGACCTCCCCTCGCCGTTGGACCCGCCGATAAACCCCGCGACTAAGGAGCCGGTGAAGCCGTCTGACTTGGAGCCGATCTTCCCGAAGGAGCTGATCAAGCAGGAGGTGAGCACGGAGAGGTGGATCCCGATACCGGAGGAGGTGAGGGAGGTCTACCGCTTGTGGAGGCCCACGCCGCTTTATCGCGCGGTCAGGCTAGAGAAGGCCCTCAAGACGCCCGCGAGGATCTACTATAAATGGGAGGGCGTGAGCCCGCCCGGAAGCCACAAGCCGAACACCGCGGTGGCGCAGGCATATTACAATATGAAGGAGGGCGTGGCCAGGCTCACCACCGAGACCGGCGCGGGGCAGTG
>JAWCKY010000017.1:0-15626 GCA_038851365.1 Hadarchaeales archaeon (SeqCode) | reverse complement strand
GAATACAAAAACATACGGGACTTGCGTGAGAGGCTGAGAAAAGTTTTTAAAGAACAGATACAAACGGTCGAGAGCCGGTGAACGAAGTTGAGGGATGTTGCGATAATAGGATGCGGGATGACGAAGTTTGGCAGGCTTGAAGGAAAGGACTTGATGGATATTTTGGTGGAAGCTTCTCTGAAAGCGATAAGGGACGCCGGGGTCGGCGATAAGGAGTTTGACGCGGTCTACGTTGGAAATATGATGGCTGGGGAGCTTGTGCACCAAACCGCGATCGCGAGCGCCCTCGTGGATAGGATCGCCCTGTTTCCAGCGGCGGCGGATCGGGTGGAGAACGGCCCAGCATCGGGCGCTTCGGCGGTCAAAAATGGATTCTTAGCCGTCGCTTCGGGTTTGGCGGACCTTGTGCTCGTCGCAGGTGGAGAGAAGATGACCAGCGCCGACACCGACGTCATCACCGACCTCGTGTCGACGATGACCCACCCAACTGCCGAGTACGTGCATGGGGTAACTTTGCCCGCGCTGGCTGCGATGTTGACGCGACTTTACATGGAGCGGTACGGTCTCACGGAGCGACACCTCGCGATGGTAGCAGTGAAAAACCACGCAAACGGGCTGAAGAACCCCTACGCTCACATCCAAAGGGCGATCACGATCGAGGGTGCCATGGGCTCGCAATTGATCGCGGATCCAATTCGACTTTACTATGCATGCCCAATAAGCGATGGCGCCGCCGCGCTAGTGCTATGCCCAGCGGATGAGGCGAGAAAATATTGCGATACGCCCGTTAGAATAGCTGGTGTCGGACAAGCGACCGACGTTCAATCCGTGCACGAACGCGAGGACCCAGCTGTTTTAAAATCGGTTCGGCTTGCCGCGAGGAAAGCTTTTGAGATGGCGAAGCTAGAGCCGAAAGATATAGATGTGGTTGAGCTGCATGACGCTTTCGAGATTTTGGAAATAGTGCAGAGCGAGGACTGCGGGTTCTTCGAAAAGGGTAAGGGACATATCGCGGTCGAGGAGGGGATCACGGCGCTAGATGGAGAATTGCCCATCAATCCCTCCGGAGGATTAAAAGCGAGGGGTCACCCGGTGGGCGCCACCGGCGTCGCTCAGATCGTCGAGCTGGTATGGCAGCTACGCGGGGAGGCGGGCGAACGTCAAGTTAAGGGCGCGGAGCGGGCTCTCGCCTGCAACTTCGGGGGTTTCGGAAACAATACCGTCATACATATCTTGGAGAGGATGGATTAGATGGATCAAAAGTTTAAGGGCTTTAAGTGCAAAAGCTGCGGTCGAATTATGTACCCCAAACACGAGCGATGCCTGAGCTGCAAGGGAACGGACATGGAAGAGGTTGAGTTGGGCAATCGGTGTACGTTAGTTACCTACACCAAACTTTACACATTGCCCGAGGGAATCGAGATGCCACCCCTTACTTTGGGCATAGTGGAATTCGGCGGCGGCATACGAGCCTTCGGACAAATCGTGACGGACGAACCGAAGATAGGCATGAAGTTGCGCCCGGTGTGGGGAAAGCTCCGGAGGCTGGGAGATAAGGACATATATGGATTTAGGTTCGAACCTGTAGAAAGCGGTTAAATATCGTAAAGGTAATCAAAAACGGAGGGATCGAATGGAGGAAGCACCGCTTGCAAAGGGAGCTGTCGGCGCGGAGTACGACTGGAAGAAAATAATGAAGCCCTATCCACCGAGAAGGGTGATACTACCCAACGGCGAGGAGATGATAATGAGCAGCGGCACCAAGGATGACATAAATGAAATCATCGAGGCCTTGACCCCAAATCTATCGTACCACAAGGACCTGTTCGATTTAGTATCGGCGGAGATCTGCACGGAGCTGTTGTGGTGGCGGGAGAACAGGCCGATAGCGGGCATGCACCCGGACAGCCACTTCATCATCGTTGGCAGGGTCGGCGATGAAATAGTCGGCGTCACCAACGGCGGGCTGGTAGACCCAAAGACTGGGATGAGCTTGCACACGGTGGTGAGGCACGACAAACGGGGGCTGCAGATAGGCTCCTACCTCTGGCCAGCAAAGTTGGAGCACTGGTTTGACGTGCTTGAGTGCGAGAAGGTATACGCGCCGCCGGAGAGCGCCATCGGCAAGCGAAAGCTCTTCGCCGCATTTGGGTTCGTGCCACAGCCTTACCCGGAGATGAAGCACCCGGGGTTCTACACCCCCCTGGAGTGCTTGACAAAAGAACAGTGGAACAGGATAAAGGCCGGCAAGCTCGCGGGCGAGAGGATCTAAGACCTACGATCGTACCCTAGCGGAGGATGGAGTTTGGCGAGAAGGATAGTCCTAGTGGAGCACCCGCCCATCAATACTTGTACTGGCTGTCGTACGTGTGAGTTGGCTTGTTCCTTTCGACATGAAAGGACTTTTAACCCTGAAAAATCGCGCATTCGTGTCACCCGAACGGAGTATGGCATCAGTTACCCTGTCGTATGCCACCAATGCTCAAGGCCGCCGTGTGCAAAGGCCTGCCCTACGCGCGCGATAACTAAAAACTTGGAAAGTGGTTTGGTGTACATCGATGAAAGCTTATGCGTAGGCTGCGGACTTTGCGTCGAGAAATGTCCCTTCGGCACCATCACGCTACACCCTGATAAAAAAGTGGCGATCAAGTGCGACCTTTGTGGCGGTGATCCAAGCTGTATTAAATCTTGTCCGGAACGGGTTCTCGTCCTAGCAGACATAAACATCGCTGCCCAGAGAACTCGTGCGGCTTGGGTGAAATCTAAGTTAAGCGGGAGTGGCTGAAAGATGACCTTTAAGTACTCCGCATACACCGGTAGGTATCTCCGCGTGGACCTCACCAAGGGCGAGATCAAAGAAGTGGAGACCGAGGAGTGGCGCGCTCGACTATACCTAGGTGGCAACGGCTTTGGCACGAAGGTGTTGTGGGACGAGGTGCCAAAGGGCGTAGATCCCTTTAGCCCCGAAAATCGATTAATCTTCAGTACTGGTCCCTTAACAGGTACGATCTGGCCCACTGCCGGTCGACTGGAGGTGATAGGCAAGAGCCCCCTTACCGGCATTTATGGAGATGCCAACTCCGGCGGTCACTTTGCGCCCGAGCTCAAGTTCGCCGGCTATGACATGATCATCTTTCAGGGTAGGAGCAAGAGGCCGGTTTACCTTTGGGTGGAGGACGGTCGCGCAGAATTAAGAGATGCGTCGCATCTCTGGGGCAGGGGTACTTGGGAAACCGAGAGGATCATCCGACAAGAACATGGCGACGAGCGGATAAAGGTGGCAGGCATAGGGCCAGCGGGTGAAAATTTGGTTCGCTTTGCTGGTGTCATAACAAGTGGCAGAGCCGCTGCTAGGTCTGGCTTGGGCGCCGTCATGGGAAGTAAGAACTTAAAGTGCGTGGCCGCGAGGGGCGAACTCGACGTCGAGGTTGCCGACGACGAATTTTTCGATTATGCATGTGAGATCCAACAACAAATCTTGAGCAATGAATACACGCCCTCGACGTCTCGATACGGCACGCCGGGCTTGGTCAATCCCATGAACGAGATCAGCCGCTTTCCGACCAAGAACTTTCAGCGCGGTGACTTTCCGTACGCGAGCGAGATCTCCGGTGAAGTCTTGGAGAAAAAATTCCTCGCTAGGCGTACAGGCTGCTACGCATGCCCTATCAACTGTGGCCGAGCGGCCATCGTCAGGGAGGGGCCATTCAAAGGCACTTACACGGAAGGAATCGAGTACGAGACCATCAACTCGCTGGGTGCAAGGACTTGGAACAGGGACATGGCATCCATCATCAGAGGCGACCTACTTTGCGATGACTATGGCCTCGACTCAATTTCGACTGGCGGCGTCATCGCCTTCGCCATGGAGTGCTTCGAGAAGGGAATCATCTCAGAAAAAGATACCGATGGCATGAAACTCGAATGGGGAGACCCCCAGGTCGTGCTCGAACTCATCGAGAAGATCGCGAAGAGGGAGGGCATCGGAGACGTGCTAGCCGAAGGTGTAGCTAGGGCGGCCAAGAAATTTGGCAAAGGAGCTGAATACTATGCCATGCATATCAAGGGCATGGAGATGTCAGCTCAGGATCCGCGCAGCCAGCAATCCTACATCTTAGCCCACGTCACCAGCACACGAGGGGCCGACCACCTTAAGGGTTTCCCGTGCATCGATGAAACCGGGTACGTGGATGCCGCGGTTAAGAGATATGGGGAGCGATATTTGCCGGAAATAGTGGACGGTCTCTCGACCAAGTACAAGCCCATGGTGGTAAAAGATGGGGAGGAGCTGGGGGCGGTGACGGACAGTGCGATAGTCTGCAAGTTCGGGACGCACTTTCCACCGGCTTACTACTGGCCGGAGCTAGCGAGAGGGATAAGCTTGGCCACCGGCATGCAGTTGGACGTCGTCGAGCTGAAGAAGATCGGTGAGAGGATCTATAACTTGCAGAGGTGCTTTAATGCTCGAGAAGGCATCGGGCGAAAAGATGACGTCCAGCCTAAGCGGATAATGGTCGAGAGTGGGACGGGTAGGGCCACGGGATACACTGCCGGTCCACTATTAGGCCCCATGCTTGATGAATATTATGAGTTGAGACAGTGGGACAAGGAAACCGGTTGGCCTACTAGGGCCAAATTGGAGGAGCTCGGGCTGAAGGACGTGGCAGATGAGTTAGATAAGATAGCGCTTTCTAGAGGTAAAAAGAAGAAAAATAGGTGATGATATGGTCATGGTGAAATGCCCGGAAGATGGCACCCTTTTAGGGGATTTCGAGGCACACGACACGGAATATTACGAGAAGACGAAGAGGTTTTATTCGAAACTCTGCCCAAAGTGTAGCAAGGTCTGGTTTTTCAGGGTTTACACGGATGGAAGGGTAAGAGCGGAATCCACGACCACGGCAATTTTGCATGAAAAACAATGAGAGTTGCGTTGACATTCAGCAATCATTTAACTATTTGCGTGCCTGTCTTTATTTGGAAGATCGGATGCAGTACGCAAAAGCGGTCTTCATCGGCCCCGCGGCGCAAGGGGCGTTGATGAAGGGCACCCTAGGTATTGTCCATAGCGTGTTTGAGCGCACATTCAATGTTTTGGTAAACGATGAACTCATCGGCATAGGAAGGAGCGATGTAGCGAGAAGTCCAGCAAGCTTGATCACCGATATCTTGCCAAGTACGAGAATGTCGTCGCTCGTCAAGAAAAACGATCGAGTTTTAAGAACCGGGGAGCTGCTCGAGATCGGGAGCCAGCTCAAAATATCGCTGGAAGGCGTCGAAATATGGCTCCCGAAAAAAGGAATAGCAAAACCGCTTGACATCGAAGCGATTCGAAACAATTTGCTGACAGTGGAAAGATTGGTAAGCGATGGACGCTACGAGGAGGGTGGGGGACAGTTGTTGCCTCACGTGGGTGAGATCATCGCGGGCGAGGCCATAGATGAATCGGGCCTAAATCGAGTTGCCAAATTGGCCTTGCCGCACGTTAGATCTTTGGTGGCTGCAGTTAAGTCTAAAGACCTCGACCTCTTGGGTAACTGCACAAAGAAACTTGTGGGGCTTGGACCTGGTTTATCCCCCTCGGCCGATGATCTGCTAGTGGGATTCATGTCTAGCTTATGTTGGATGGCTAACTCCTTCGGCAAGGATACTGATTACCTCCACAGAGCAAACCAAACCATATTGGCTTCAGCTCTGGGGAGGACAACGCTCTTAAGTCAACAGATGCTAAAACACGCGGCCATTGGCGAGACGAACGAAATAATTGAGGGCTTCCTCGAAGCAATGTTAGTAGCCGGGTCTGACAAGGTGAGGAAAGCAGCCAGTAAGGTTTTGACGATGGGCGAAACCTCAGGGGAGGACACGATGGTGGGAATTTTACTTGGCCTGCGCGCATGGTTAAATGCCTATTTTGCCTGAGAATGTTTATTTCTTTTTCGCGACGCTCCTAATGAATCCCCCACTTTCAGATCTAACGTCCATTATCGTGTAAAAGGCCTCTTTGTCGCCGCATGTCCTTCCTCTGGAATACTATGTTGTAAAGGGTTTTTGGCCCCTCCAAGCCGATGCCCCTTATAGAAGTGACGCCGAAGCCAGCCTCCCTAAACTTTTCGGCCAAGTCCTTCGAACGGCTTTTCGGCACCACGTAAGCGAATACGTAACCGAGGGCAATCTTCTCCTCGATCAAGCTTCCGAGGAAGTTACCTGCAGCAAAGCCGGCGGCGAAGGCCAAGAGGTTGTAAACGTTGCCCAATTGTGTGATCACTCTGCTCACCGCAATTGCCCATATTAAAATCTCGAAAAAGCCGATCATCGCTCCCTTCTTTTTGTATCCTCTTATGATCATAATCTGCCGCAGGGTACCCATGGAAATATCCGTCATTCGGGCGAGAAAGATGAGTATCGCCCCAAGTAACACTGAGGACATCGCGCCACCTCAAGCGGTCACGTATCGAATCCTCTGCTATAAGAATTACGTTGGGCTCCGCGTTGCCTAGCTTTTGACCGTCGATGGTGAACCTCAAAGTAGGGGTTCCAGATATGGCTCGCTTTGAAAAACTAAACCGAGCATCTCCTCCTGGAAAAACCAAGGCATCATCTGGTAGTAGATGATGTAGTTTTCCCATTGAACTCGCCAAATCGGATAAGCGCCAGACTGGGTCATCGCCACACCTGCCCTAACTAGGGCGCCCTCGGGTATGAGCACGATGTCCAAAGGTTTTAGATGCAAGACTTCGAGGTACGGCGGACAGCTTCCTTCCTTAGAGGAAAACATCATGCCCTGCCCGGGCTCCGGCCAAATACCTCCGGGGATATCGTCCATATCTAGGCCAAAGGAGATCATACCATCCCCGGCGTGTTCGTTCCCAACGTATGAAGTGACATCATATGTTCGCCATGTTTCTTTAAACCTCTCCCAAGTCCCCTGCAACTCCTTCGCCAAAACGTTTCCGAACGAAGGTCTATTGCCCCAAGTTACCTGTGCCTCGCTCCAAGAGTCATCGGTCACTTCACGGACATAAAACCATAGATTTGAGACGCTCCAGTCCAAGCAATAAAGGTGGAGGGTCGCGGATCGAATAGTTCCGCCCCTAAGCATCGTTGGAATAGTCGAAAGGTCGAACTTTAGGATGGACCGGCGAAGTATGTTATTAGCGCCGGTATCCCTGATGTGCAAATCAGTGCTTAAACCGTAATTCGTGTTGGGGGAACTGGAGTCGACGAATGCGTCGTCGCTTGGGTAGATTTTGGTCTCCGCTTCTGCCCACCTGACCCACGTTCGCGCCCGCAGGTGCTCTAGAACTTGGGAAGGCAAATAGAGCCAGCCGGCTGAGAGGGCCTCAAACACTGATGGGTTGTACTCGAACTCCCCGCGATAATCATCAAATGAAACTCCGCAAACCAACCATGCGTTGTTTACCTCGCCCACTCGCGTACCGTCTCGCTCAAAGGTCACGCGCAAGGTAGCGAGTTCCTCCTCCGTCGGGAGGGTCTTGTAGTGGATGACGACATCGTGCAACGTCGGTGTGATGTAAATGTTGTCCGTGCGCAGGGTGGCACGATACCGGATGAACCTCGCGGGAGCAAGGGGTGCCTTCGCACCGTTCCGACATGTCCGCCAAGTAGACCAGCTCACGTTATCCTGGGAGGCGGAGACTTCTATCTCGATAGAGGTTCCGCTGGGCTCCTCCGATGACCAAGATATCTCTCCCCATTCGACCAAATCGCCGGCGTCGAAAATTTGCGAGGTCAACCTGCCCGTGCTCGCGTATCTGGGTGCACAAGCTATCTCGAGGTAAGGGTGCTTATCGCTAAGTTGCCACTCCTTTGAGTCGAAAAGGGCACGTCCCCTATACCCCACCTCCGGCGCGCCCTTCAAACAAAAGCTCACGACCCCATCGCCCACGAGCTCCCTCGCAACGAAATCCGTAACATCCCATGCATACCAACCAGCACCGGTTATGGTAAGCGCGTCCAACCTGCTGCCGTGGGCTGGCTTGTTGTACCAAGTGATCGTTCGTTCTGACCAATCGTCGCAAACCACCTCGTGGCAAGCCGCGACGAACTCCTCCAATTCGAGCTTCCAACAGTGCAAATGAAGCTTAGCCTCGAGGACGGCCGATGGAGCTTCTTTAAGCTCGAACCTCAGGAAGCCCCAATTTCTATACCCTTGTTTGTCGCGCAGGGTGACCCAAATGCTGGTATAGCTACCGTAGTTGGCGCTTGGGTATTTTTCGTAAACGCTTGCGTCGTCGGTCGGGCGGAGGTAGATCCTCGAGCCTTTGAAGGTGGTTTGAAGTCTAACATCGCCTGGACTGCTCGTTAAGTCCAAGTTCTCGATTTCACACGCCTCGAAGTCCTCCAGCAGGCTCTGCGTCCAACTCCCGGCTCGAGGCCTCGAATATTCGGGGTTGCGGTACACCACGCGGGCGAGGATATCCTCTCCATCGCGCGCGTATCCGATGACATCTAATAACTTGCCCTCCCGCATCAAGGCATAATGATCCCGAGCGTAGCAGTAAGCGGCGACCATTGCGGCGGCTTCAATTTGGTTCTCCTTCGCCCAAGCGTAGAACTCGGGCGGAATATCCGCCGTTGGCTGTTCGATCTTCAATATCTCCGCTTCGATGGGGTCCGCTGAAATTATTACCCTATTGCCTCGCCGCATGATGTAAAGCATTCCACCGGGGGATGCGAGCGAGCGAACCTCGATCGCCACATTTACGATCGAGTAGTAGCTTTGTCCCTTTCGCAAGCCATCGAGCATCCTAAGCGCAATCGTTTGGTTATCGATTTCCAACTCATAGCTGCAACCATCAATGCTGTCAGGCATGAGATAGCTCAGTTGCTGTCGAGACAAGGCCGCAAAGCAAGCTCGGGCGATATCATCGACGATACTTTGTGCTTGTTCGTCGATGGCCGCTTTCCTCTGCTCGCGTACTTGCATCGCAAATATGCCGCAAAGGAGCAAAGCCATTACGACGCTGAAGAGGATATAGAAGGGCAAATCCTCAGAGCTCGCCACTGACCTTAACCCCCTCATCCGTGCGGTCGAGCATAAGCGTTGCTCGCCCGCCGTCAATGGGGGAACCGAAAACTGGTATGCCTACTTGATAAACTTTCGTCCTCCAGTCGCGATAGATGACGAACAGAACGCTCGCCAACAGCCTCAAGGCGACCATAACATCGCCTCTTGGACCTGCGAGTGACGCGGATTATTTTTCGATGCCAGCCCACCTTCGTAGCTCTCGCCCAACCCTTTCGATGAGGTGATCCTTGGCGACCTCTCGCATCTGCTTTAAGTTGGGTATGCCACGCCTGCTCTCCTCAACCCACTCCTCCGCGAATGCACCGCTTTGGATGTCCGCCAATATTCTCTGCATAACTTCCCTAGCGCGGTCATCGATCACCCATTTTCCTCGCGTCCGCCCTCCGTATTCCGCGGTGTTGCTCACCGCCGCCATCATGCCCTCGATGCCTCTCTCGTATATTAAATCCACGATGAGTTTGAGCTCGTTGAGACACTCGAAGTAAGCCACCTCTGGCTGGTAACCCGCGTCCACCAACGTTTCGAAGGCTGCCTTTATCAGCTCTGAGACCCCACCCACTAGTACCACTTGCTCGCCGAACAAATCGGTCTCGACCTCTTCCTTAAACGTGGTCTCGACCACCCCTATGCGCGTGAGCCCCACGCCCTTCGCCAAGGCCAGCGCTATCCGCTTCGCTTGACCGCTGTAATCCTGCTCCACAGCCAGCAATCCAGGCACCCCCGAGCCCTGTAGGTACATCCGCCGCAATATCGCGCCCGGCGCCTTTGGGGCGATCATTATGACGTCGACGTCGCTCGGCGGCACTATTTGTTTGAAGTGAATGTTAAAGCCATGGCTGAAGCAAAGCACCTTACCCCTCGATAGCCCCGGTGCTATTTGCTCGCGATAGACCTGCGCTTGGTACTCGTCCGGTATCAACATGTGGACAATGTCGCCTCGCCTCGCCGCTTCACTTATATCGAGGACCTCGAAGCCATCTGCCACTGCCTGTTGCCAGTAGCGGTCGCCGCGAACGTTGCCTACTATCACCTTGCAGCCCGAGTCACGAAGGTTGTTCGCTTGAGCATGGCCTTGATTGCCATAGCCGATTATAGCTATGGTTTTATCCTTCAGCACCTCCAAATCCGCATCCTTGTCGTAGTATATTTTCGCCAAATCCTCACCTCCCTTCATCCTAGCTCACGGGAAATTATCACCTGCCCCGAACGAGCCACCTCCCGGAAGACATCTGGCCCTATCTCTTCTATCACTTTTTCTATATCTTCATGGCTGCCGCTGAGCTCAGCTATAAGGGCGTTGCCCCTAGATTCCAATATTCGCCCGCCTGCCTTCTCTACGTGATGCATCACCTTCCACATCTCGTCGTTGTTTAGGTGCCTAGTCTTGAGCAGCACCACCTCCCTGACGATACTCGTGGCGGGATCTATTACCTGCACGTCGATCACTGGCGTAAGACGAGAAATCAGCCTTCGCAGGAGTTCGGCCATGTGGTCATCCGCCTGAAACAGGAGGATTATGCGAGCTAGGCCGCTCGGCTCGATGCCGACGGTAATGGAGTCTATGTTTATCTGCCTGCGCGTGAAGCATCGCGATACCCTCATCATGACGCCGGGCACGTTTTCACATAGTATCGAGAATATCCTGGTCTTCATCCCATCACCTCACGTCAACATCTGGTCCAACCGTCCACCAGCTGGCACCATGGGTAGGACGTGCTCCTCGGGATCTATGATTATATCCAGTACCGCCGGCTTGCCGCACTTTAGCGCTTCCCTCAACTTCGGCGCTATCTCGCTCGGCCTCGTAACGCGATCCCCCCAAGCGCCGTAGGCCTCGGCTAGCTTAACGAAATCAGGCGTCTCCCCTAAGTAGACGGCAGAGCGACGGCCCCTGTAAAACAGATCTTGCCACTGTTTCACCATGCCAAGGTAGCGGTTGTTTAGAATGCACACGACGACATTGATGTTGTTCTCGACCGCCGTCGCCAATTCTTGGGAATTCATCAAAAAGCTCCCGTCACCAGCTATGTCGATGACATCGCAGCTGGGGCATGCGACCTTCGCGCCGATCGAGGCTGGAAAACCGAAGCCCATCGTACCCAATCCACCGGAGGAGATGAACCGCCTCGGCTTGCGCACGATGTAATAGTGGGCCGCCCACATTTGGCATTGGCCGACCTCCGTCACCACTATCGCGTCGTCGCTCAGCACTCCCATTATCTCCTTGATGACACGTTGGGGTTTGATAGGCACGTCGTCGTAGTCCATGCGTGGCGCTAACTCCTTGCGCATCTTCTCTATTCGCTCGAGCCAATTGCTCGGCCTTTGACGCGCCGCCTGCATGCGCAGGCCGTCGATTATCGCGCGAAGCGCGCGCTTCGCATCGCCCACTATCGGCACATCCACTCGAACGTTCTTCCCGATCTCAACGGGGTCTATGTCTATATGGATGATCTTGGCCTTGGGCGCGAAATATCGCACATCGCCCGTCGCGCGGTCATCGAACCGCACGCCGACCCCTAACAGCAGATCGCACTCCGTGACCGCGATGTTCGCCGCCATCCGACCGTGCATGCCAAGCATGCCCAGCGATAGCGGATGGTCCTCGGGAATGATACCCTTACCCAATAACGAAGTAACGACCGGGGCACCGAGCATCTCAGCCAGCTCCACCACCTCCGCCGATGCGCCGGACCAAATAGCGCCTCCACCCGCGAAGATCAACGGTCTCTCGGCTTGGACCAACAGCTTAACCGCCTTCCTGATCTCTTCGATATCGGGCTCTAGCTTGGGGACCTTTCTGTAGGTCACGTTGGCTGGTATCTGCATGTCTGCCTCGCCGACCTGAACATCCCTAGGTAGATCTATATGTACTGGACCAGGCCTATCTGAGGTCGCGATCTTGAACGCCAGCTTGACCACCTTTGGGATCTCCTCCGGCTTGCGGACGATGAAGTTGTGCTTGGTTATCGGCAACATCACGCTGAGCATGTCCGCCTCTTGAAACGCGTCCCTCCCGAGCAAGGAGGTCGACACCTGTCCGCTGATCGCGATGACCGGCGAGCTATCCATGTATGCGTTGAGGATCCCTGTCGTGAGGTTAGATGCGCCTGGACCCGAGGTGGTCATGCACACGCCGGGCTTGCCGAGCACTCTGGCGTAGCCATCCGCCGCATGGGCAGCTCCTTGCTCGTGACGTACCAAGATGTGCTTGATCTCTTGCTCGTCGTAAAGCACATCGTAAACTGGGATGATGGCGCCTCCCGGAAGTCCGAAAATGTGTTTCACGCCCTCGGCCTTCAGGGCTTCGATGATGGCTTTAGCTCCCGTCATCACGACCATTTATCAATCGCCCCGACCTCACTATTTTCGCGTTATTTATAAAGGTGACAGCGAATCCCTCCAGCCCCTAGAGCCTAGCGAGCAGAGAAACTTTAAATTTACGCTGGCCATCACGGGTCCTACCGATGAGCTTTCTGGTCTCGCTAACTTCGGCGCCGAACTCGGCCTTTAGCAAGTCCGCCATCCGCCTAGCCAGACCGATGGGATTGATGTAAAGGTCCAAGCCTCCTCGCACGTCTTCTACTTTAGCTATAAATGCCGCTCGATTTTTCCTACCTGCCTCAATCGCGCATCTCTCGAGTTTCTCCCTGATGTCCCTCAAAACCTCGGCGGATAACTTTCCTTTACCTCGAACCTGCAATATGGCCTCGTGATGACCGGCACCCTTGAGCTTACAGACATCACAAGTCGTCAACTTCAATATTATCATCACCCTAACGCGTTCCTCCTTGGGTTCAACTTGTAGCTCATGGACCTTACCTCGTGCGAAAATGTCGACAATCGCCTCCCGTTCAGAAATCTCCGTCTTCATCGATAATTCCAGCCCTTTCGCTCTCTCCATAGCTAAGAGCTGAATGCCGAAAGGTGTGAGCTTGACCGCTCGAACGTTAGATAGCACGACCGCACGGATAGCGGACTCGAGTGAACCGCTGACTGCCGGGAACCACCGGCCGTCCATCAAATAAGCGCTGCACTTCCTACAAATGGTCAATTGAAGCTCGGATGGTACCTGTAATAACCGATACCGTAGCCTAAAACACTCTTGGCATAGACCTCGAATGAGAGGGCCCTTATCCACCTCAAGCGCGCCGCATTGATAACAAAATCTCCGCACGTTTCAGTTTATTACTCGCCCAAAATAAAAAGGCGGCGCCAGCTTTCCTAAATTGGGAGGCTAGCCGACACGCTACAAAAGCATTTAGACCCTAACCATCTGCGCATGTGGCACGTTTTGAATCCTGATGACGTTCTTGCGATCGATAAGACCCTCCTTTATGGCATGCTCGACGATTGAACCGACCATGTTCGCTATCGTCGCTTGACGCAGGGCTGCAAGGCATTCCTTAACGCTCGCCTCCCTGCCGTTATAAAATGACCTATGAACTTTGAGCCTAAATTCACCTTCTTTGAATTCCTTGCCCAATAGCTCCGAATCACAGACGATCACCAGCACCTCGTTAGCCGCGTGCACTACCCTGAGCAACGGCAAATGATCAAACGCTCCTGACGGAGGCGCGGGCCCCACATGCCTCGCACTTCAACATATAAATCCGCTCTTGCTTGATCAACCTTGTATCGGGCCTCTTGCACTCCCGGCATATCACGAATTCCTCAACATAGCGCTTTATCCGCTCGTCAACAACCGACTTCACGAACCTACCCTGAAAGACGGCTTGTGCCCCTTCCAAGTTACCCGCAGCCCCTAGCTCCCGCAAAAGGTACTTCAACAGATGTTCTGGCTCACGGTTCAAGGCGCTGGCGATGCTCCTGAAGTTCCGTACGGATGTACGGTTCCCGGCCACGACCACGTCAGCCTCCGGGATCTGAAAGCGTGAGCTCTCGAACGCGGTCTTGGGGATTTGTCCGATTGCACGGCTCAGCAGCCTTTCGTAGTCATGCTCCAACGCATCACCTCAAGCGCTTAAACTTGCCCACCTTCGGCTCATATACTTCACCATCAGCGATCAAAACCCGTAGCACGTCTTCCACTTCATCCTGACGCATGTCCAACTCCGCCGCGAGCTCTATCGGCGTAACTCCTGAACCCTTATCGAGCCTATCGAACGCCAGTAAGGTCTTTTTCTTGACTTCCTCCGATACCTCCGGTAACGGCTCCTCCGCCTCACCCAGGTCCTCCACCGCCAATTCAGGCGTGGGGGGAGGGATTTCTATCTCCAACTTCCTCGCCTCGAGTCGCGGCTTTGGGGTAGGCTGAGGTAATTTCCCTTCCGTCAGCGCTTGTTTCCTAGCACGCAGTATCTCAAGCTCCCTCACGAGCTCCCAGTTAGGGTCTTCGACGCGCAGGATCGTCTCCGGCACCAAATATATCTCACCTTCGTACTCGCGTACCCGACCTATGACATCCACGAGTTCGCCGATCTTCAGATCCGCTACGGTTTTTACGTCCTCCCGCCAAGCCTTTAGCCTGATCGTCTCGCTACCGTCGTCCAGCCATAAAGCTGCGTAGGTTTGATCGTTTGATACATACCGGTCGATAATCGTGGCCATCACGCGCGCGCGCAAAATACGCTGACCCCAAGGCGTGAGCAAATAACTAGGCTCCGCACCCTCGGCTTGGCGAACGTACTTGCCGTTAACGAGCTCCCAGATCTTGACCTTATAGGCCGTCGATCGCATGATACCAAAAGATACCTCGAATTACCTCCTTAAAACTTTGTAACTCATCCCGCGCAAACGTCAAATAACCTACCGATAATTTTATGATGGGTTTTATGTTCGAGCTCATCGGCACCTTTGGGAAACGCGTGGTCGGGATAATCGGCGGCAGGGCCGTTGTAGAGGATGTCGATTGGGTGCTCCAAAAACTGTCGAGCGTCAATAGAAAATATAACACAGTGAGCCAAGTATTCGACGCTTCACGCATCGCTGGCAAAGGGCACCTACTACATGCTGCCCGCCTAGCGCTGATGGCCCATAGCGCTGGCGAGCGATTTGCCAGCTCCTTGGCGGTGGAGCTAGTGTGTTGGACGGCTGGTCTACGGCAAATAGATAAGGCGCTCGAAAGGGTTGGCATCCGGAGAGGCACTAAAGAATTGGCGATCTTGACGATCGGTGATAACCAAGAGCAAGTTGAAAAAGCGCAATCCGATCTCACCCGCGAACTTCGCATCGAGCGAGATGACAATGTCGTAGAACTTTCGCCGAAGAAGGCTCGGCGGTTACGCGAGGTTTTCTCTTTACCAAAAAATTTGGCTGAAAATGCTGATGTTCAAAAGCTCTTACTCGAGCGCGTGGCACTGCTAAGCTTGGAGAAATAGTCATCATTTTTTAAGTGAACGGTGAATATCTTTTGGTAACCTATGGAGAGCAGCGAGGAATTGCTTAACTGCATCTTCGGAAATTCCGCCAAGGGTCGCATACTCAGCTTCATGCTCAAAACCGGTGGAGGCCACAGTCGAGCCGACTTGATGGCCGTCGTCGGAGTCTGCCCCAGAACTCTAGAATCCTGTCTGCGGAAGTTGAAAGCATATGGCATCTTGGTTGAGGAGGATAG
>JAWCKY010000016.1:0-10683 GCA_038851365.1 Hadarchaeales archaeon (SeqCode) | reverse complement strand
TCTCGTATAGCCTCATCCCTGGCTCCAAGATGCCCTGAGACGGGGCGTTCTCCCTGACCCCCAAGACGTAGACGCCCGGCTTAGGGGCGAGCGCGAGCAGGATTATCCCGAGACACAGAAACGCAAATATCACGTTCGCGAACGAACCCGCGCCGAAGACCCTCAGCCGCTTGGGCACGGGTGAGGCATTCAGCTTTTTCTCATCGGGCTCCACGAACGCACCCGGGATCACCAGCAGAAGCAATAGCCCAACGGACTTCGCGGGCAATCCTTGGGCCCTGAGCACTATGCCGTGGGCCACCTCGTGCACCACCAGCACGCTCGCGATGGCTATGAGCCCGGCGACGAGCGGAACGGTGATGCCGGGTATCACAAACCTCACGCCTGGCACGGCCGCCTCCGGTCGCTGGACGGCCATCACCGCGTTCGCGGCGAGGTTCACGAAAACGAAGACCATGAGAATTGTCCCCACGATGGCCGCAGCCGTGCCGAAGGCGAACCAACCCCGCCTAGAGGCGCGGGCGATGCGGTCGATGAGCCAGAGCCCTCGCTTGGTGCGCCACATCAGCATGCCCCCCTCGATCGTTATGCCGCGCTTCTTCAGATCGTAGGAGCGGCTAAGGCGGTAGAGGATCGCCCAAAGTAGGGCAACCGACAGCAGGACCAAGATCAGCCAGTTGAACGGGGACATGAGCTTCCCGCAGTTTTAATAACGCCCTATGACTTAAACCCCTTGGGTGAAGCATGTTCTACGTCGTGCTCACGACGGCAAGGGATAGGGGCGAGGCGGAGGGCATCGCGAGGCGGGTGGTGGAAGAGAAACTTGCGGCATGTGTGAACGTGGTGCCAAGCGTGGCCTCGACGTACCTCTGGAAGGGTAAAGTGGAGCGCGGCGAGGAAGCGCTTCTGCTCATGAAGACCTCCGAGGAGAAACTGGAAAACCTATTTAAGAGGGTCGCGGAATTGCATAGCTACGAGGTGCCGGAGCTGCTGGCCCTGCCCATCGAGCGGGGTTCAGCAAGCTACATGAGGTGGATGGAGGAAAGCCTGAGGTGATCGCACGAACATAGCGCTGGAGGACTTCTACAAGCTGCTGGCGCCGAGGCCGATCGTGCTCATCACCACCGTGGATAAGTTAGGTAGGATAAACGCGGCGCCGATGTCCTTCGTGATGCCCGTCGAGATGGACCCGCCTATCTTGGCTTTCTCGACGGGCTACGAGGGCGACACATACCACAACGTGAGCGAAACCGGCGAATTCGTCGTCAACCTCGTGACGGCGGAGATCAAGAAGCAGATGTACATATGCAGCAGGAGCTTCCCGCGGGGCGTGAACGAGCTGGAGAAGGCGGGCCTGCATTGGGAGCCGTCGGAGAAGGTCAAACCTCCTCGCGTGGTGGAGTGCCCGGTGAACCTCGAATGCAAGCTGGAGTGGACGCACGAGGGCCCAGAATACGTGGTTGTCGCTGGACGGGTGGTAGCGATGAACGTACGCAAGGGAGCCCTCAAGGGCGGCAAGCTGAACGTGGAGCAGGTCAAGCCCCTTCTGCACCTTTCAGGCAAATCCTTCGTCATCGGCGACCGCGCGGTAGAGCTCTGATACCATGGTCAGGCCCGTCAGGATCACGGACTCAGTGAAGGTGACCTACTCCGAGGAGCGCTGGAAGCTCTTCAGGCAACTGAGGGCGATGGCCCGCGACCTCATGGTGGCGCTGGCGAAGCAAGGCATCGAGTCCGTGGTGCACGGCAGCGTCGCGAGGGGAGATGTGGAGGTCGGCAGCGACGTGGATGTTTTCGTCCTGCATCTGCAGCCCTCGTATGCCATTGAGCTCGCGCTGCGAAACGCGGATTTCCATCCGATAAGGAGGGAAATAGTGATGGCCACCCCTTGGCACCTTCCCAAGGCACACATATATATCGATGAGGACTACTTAGTCACCTTCCCGTTGATGAAGCCGAAACGGTTGGAGCTCGAGTTCTACTACTTCGGCGGGGCCGCCGACCTAAAGCAGGTGGAGCATGGGGTGAGGGTACCGGGGGTGGATAAGCGGTTGATGCTGATCGAGCCCATCCCCGACGGTCACATCGAGAGCCAAGTCATAGGCCGCGAGGCCGAGATCGCGAAGAAGGTCGGCGTCAGCATAGATATAGTGCGGGAGCGGGTGCGTATTCTAACGAGGCGTGCGCATGTGGGACACACCGGCATATTTCTACAGCGCGAGCTGGCGCCGGACGAAAGTTTCGAGGCGGTCTTCAAGCAGCTCGTCAAGGAAAACCCCGCCATAAAGCTACGCCTCAAGGAAGGCGGCTAGGACGCGGCCTCCTCGAAGCGCTTGATCACGAAGTCCTTATCCAAGGCGAAGAGGAAGTTGCCCGCGCGCGGACCGGAATCCCTGCCTATGAGTACCAAGTATATGGCCTTAAAAAGCGAGGGGGGCTCCATCCCAAGCTCTCGGGCTACAGAGTGAATGTGGTTGTGAAGTTCGATCGGGCTGTAATCCCTCGCGCCCAAGTCTGCGGCCAGCCGCTTTAACCCCGCCTTCTGCCCATCGCTCAAACTTTGTTTTATCTCCTCCGGTAAGCGCCCGAGGAGTTCGAAGCGCATGTGCCCTGGAGCGTACTTCTTGACCCAGTTACGCGCGCGCCTCAAGCGTTCAAGCGCCATCTTGATATCGAACTCGCGCGGCTTCACGAGGACGTTCTTGGCGATCAGCACCTCCGCCGCGTGTGCCTCGTCGCGCGTCACTTGACTCAACATCGCTGCGAGCCTGTAGGATACCCTCTGAGGCCTTGAGCTGGGCGTGCCTTCTACCTGTGAGAGTTCGTAGATCCGCCTGAGCTGTTCCTTTCGCCTCTCGCCCACGTTGACCTCGCCGAAGTAGACCTCTTCCGCCAAGTCGTACTCATCGTAGAGGTCCAAGAGCGGTAGCCCAGGGTCGAATTCTTTGGCCTTCATCGGCTTGCTCCTGAAGATGAAATAGCGCAGGAGCTCGGGTTCAGCTATCTCCAGCCATTCCGGTAGGGTGAATACTACCCCCTTTGACGAGGACATCCTCCTCCCCTTCAGGCTCACCCACTCGTAGGGTACCGGATAAGGCGCCTCGCAGCCGAACACCCGCTCGGCGATGAGCTTGCCGGTATCGTAGCTGCCCCCCACCACCGCGTGGTCCTTGCCGAAGGGCTCACAGGTCACGCCCAGTAGCTTCCAGCGGGCGGGCCACTCCACGCGCCAAGTCAGTTTCCCTTCGCCCTTGGTGAAGTCCGCCTCACCCTCGTGGCCACAGCCGGCGACGTAATCGCAGCCCTCGCACCTATACTCGACGAAGTCATCGTGCCAACCGTAGGCTTTGGTGGTCGCCAGCCTGCCGCACTTCTCGCAGACGGCGTCGTAGGGCAGCCAGTCCTCGGGAAGGGGTCGGTCGCGGAAGCGGTTGAGGATCTCGCGGATCTCACCTGCCCGCTCCAGCGCGGTCCTTATGAGATCGGCCATCTTCCCGCTGCGGTAGACCTCGCTGCCCGAGTATATCCTTACCCTTATGCCGAACTCCCGGAGCGACTCCACGAAGGGCTTTGAGAAGTACTCCACGAAGTTCTCGTAGTTGGGATCCGGCGAGGGTATCCTGCTGTAGGGCATGCCCAAGTATTGCTTGTAACTCTCGGGCAGGGGCCAAGGTACGCGGCGCATCGGGTCGAAGTCATCGGCGTACCAGATCGCCTCCGCCTCGCCGCCTAGCTCTTCGACGGCCCTTCGAATGCCATCGGCGATGAAGACGTCGTTGCAATGACCTATGTGGATGTGCCCCGAGATGGAGATGCCGCTCGCTATGACGTGACGCTTGCCCCGCTGCACCAGCGCCCTCGCGACCTTGTCTATCCAATGCATACAAACCCGAGTAGCTTTTCCCCTCTAGCTCATAAAAAGCCATCCAGCGCTTGGCTAAGATCGTTGCCCAGATCTCCTCTTCAATTCCACCGTAAATTTGCGGACCAACTCGTCGAGGAATTTTTTAAATTCCTCGGGGTCGCTCATGACCAGAAATTTTTTCCTGTCTATCTCCGCCTTTATCTCGGTCAGAAATGCGTCCTTTTTTAAACCGGGAACGCGGTCGTAGAGGTCGATGAGTCTGCTGAGAGCGTCAACCAGCCTAAACGGGCCATAGAGCGGTGGCTCGTCGATGCAGCCTCTAGCGCTCGTCACCAAAAATATCAGTATGTCGAAAAGATGTTCCTCTGCCTCGGTTCGCTGTTCCTCCTGCATTCAGGGCCCCTTCCTCACGAATTTCTTGCCATATTTGTCCAAATACGTTATCTCCTCTATCGAGAACCGGTGAGGGGTTGGGGGTCGCTCATCAGGGTATCCAACCACCACTATCAGTTCGGGTTCTATCCCATCCGGAATTTCGAGTATTTCCTTAACGGCTGTGGGCGAGAACGACTTCACGACGCATGTGCCCAAGCCCAGAGCGTATGCGGCAAGGAGCATGTTCTGGACCGCCATGGCACAGTCCGCGATCGTCATGTAGTCGCGACCGAGCCTACCGCCCACCTGAAACGCTCTCCGCTTGTCAGAGCAGACGACGATTGCGAGGGGGGCGGTACCGAGGTAACCAGGGGAGACCTTCCGGATCATTTCCAGCGTCGTTCGGTCCTTCACCACGATGAATATCCAAGGCTGGATGTTCCCACCCGACGGGGCCCATCGACCGGCTTCCAGTATCTTTTCGATGGTCTCATCAGGGATCGGTTGGGGTTTGTACTTTCGAATGCTTCGTCGCCCCTTTATCGCCTCGAAGACCTCCAAATAATGCCCTAAGTTATCTCAGGAATCCGGGGTTAAAAACCTCGCCCATTCCCTTTTTAAATGTCCGCTCCAACAACTGAGGGGGATAACATGAGACCGGCAAAACGCATGGGAGCTATGCCGGCCTCCGGCACACTAAAGATGCTGGATTTGGCCAAGCGCCTAGAGCGGGAGGGACGAGATATCATCCACATGGAGGTGGGCGAGCCGGACTTCGACACGCCGGAACACGTAAAGCGAGCTGCAAGCGAAGCGCTTGAGAAGGGGGTGACCAAGTATACGCCCAGCGCAGGGTTGCCGGAGCTTCGCGAAGCGATCGCCGATCACCTCTCCGCAAAGGGCATTGCTGCAAGTCCGAAGGAGGTGATCGTGACCCCCGGCGCTAAGCATGCCATCTTCTGCGCCATGGCCGCCGCGCTTGACCCCGGCGATGAGGTCATCATTCCGAGCCCCTGCTGGACCTACGAGGGCATCGCGCAGCTCGTGGGCGCAAGGGCGGTTTACGTCGAGACGGTTCAAGAAGATGGCTTCAGGCCGAGGATTGAGGCGATCCAAGAAAAGCTCTCGTCTAAGACCAAGATGCTATTGTTGAACTATCCCAACAACCCCACGGGAGCAGTAGCGGAGAGAGAGGACCTCGAAGCGTTGGCTGATCTCGCGATGGACCACGACCTATGGGTGCTCTCCGATGAGATCTACGATTGCTTGGTGTATGAGGGCGAGCACGCCAGCATCGCCTCGCTGCCAGGGATGCACGAGCGCACCATATACATCAACGGCTTCTCGAAGGCCTACGCGATGACGGGCTGGAGGCTGGGCTACGCCGTAGCCCCCGCTGAGCTGGTGGTTGAGATGGTCAAGATCCAGCAGGCATCGACCACCTGCCCGACCTCCTTCGTCCAAGCCGCTGGTATCGCCGCCCTCCGCGGTCCACAGGATTGCATCGAGCGCATGCGCGAGGAATATCGAAGGCGCCGCGATGTCATCGTCGAGGGCCTGAACTCCATCGAGGGCTTCCAGTGCTACAAGCCCAGAGGGGCTTTTTACGCGTTCCCGAGCATCGCTGGACTTGAGATGAAATCGATGGAACTCTGCGAGTACCTCCTGCGCGAGGCGGGCGTCGCGGCGGTCCCCGGAAGCGAGTTCGGCCCGTACGGCGAGGGTTACGTGCGCTTCAGCTACGCTACCTCTATGGACAACATCAAAAAGGCGATGGAAAGGATCGGGGAAGCCATCGCTCGACTCTAGCGTGCGGCGTCGGGGTTGTAGGTACTGGTGAGCACTCGCCTTATCTCCCTCGCCTTTACCTTTCCTATGCCGGGCACCTCTTGAAGTTCCTCCTCCGATGCCATCATCACTCGCTCGGGGGTCTTGAAGTGTGCAAGCAGCCTCTCCGCGAGCACCGCGGAGACGCCTGGTAACCCCTCCACGATGAACCTCTGCTGCTCCGGGAGCGTTAGGCCCTTGGGCTCCCCCCTCACCGCCAGCTCTCGAGCATGCTCGGTCTGCTCCCTCCTCGCGATCGAAGCCAGCAGCGCGGCGGTCTCCGCCTCGTCGCGCGCGGGGAGGATCGAGATGCCCAAGTCCACCGCCAGCGCGGCTAGCGCCCCCCTTATGGCGTTGGGGTGGATGGCGCGGAGCGAGTAGAGGTCCCCAAGCTCCCCCTCGAGCACGAGCACCGGGCGCTCAAAGGTATCAGCTAATAGCTTCGCCTGCTCCAGCAGGCGCTTGTCCACGATCGATTGTAGGAAATCTTGTACGGTCTTCCTCTCCACTCCCACGCGATCGCTCAGGATGTAGTCCCCCACGTCCAGCTGACGGGCCTCGATCGCAACCCCCAGCTTCGATAGCTCCCTCGCGACGCCTGAGGCCATCTCGCGGTGGTCGACGATGACCTTGACCTCGGGCTGGATGAAATCGCTCAACACCTTTTGACCCTCTCGCTGCGGCGGGGCCTCCTTCGCGAGGGCCTCGCGCATCCGTTGTTCCTTTCGTACAGAGGACCAGTAAAAGGCTTCGTCGCGGGTTCCCTTCGCGAGCAGGACCACTACCCGCCCAGGCCCGGCGCGCCCAGTCCTCCCCCTCCGCTGGATGGACCTGATCTCGCTGGGCACTGCCTCGTAGAAGAGCACGAGATCCACGCTCGGGATGTCTAGCCCCTCCTCGCCGACGGAGGTGCTTATCAGCACGTTGTATTCGCCGGCCCTGAATGCTTCCAGGATTTGGGCTTGCTCCCTCTGGCTCATCCCGGCGTCCGTCCCCCTAGCCGCCTGCCCGATGAACTTAACCGGCCTAATTCCTGGGAGCTTGTTGAGTACCTCAAACAACCTGTCGACGGAATCGCGGTAATGGGCGAAGACTATCGCACGTGAGTTTGGCTCTCGCTCGAACTGAGCCCTGAGCACCCTGGCCGCCTCCTCCAGCTTCGGATGCTCGACGCCCTCGCGCAACCTCTGGACCGAGCGAAAGGCTCGCCAAGTGCGAGGATCGTTTGCCAAGACTTTGAGCGCCTTCGTAGCTCCAGGCATGCGAGCTCGCCGCAAAAGTCTTGCCAAGTAGCGCTCGAGCGCGGCCAGCCCTTGGGTCTCGAGCAGCTCTATCGCATGGCAGAGCCTGATGGCTGCGGCCTGAGCCACCAGCGCCGCATAAAATTTCTCCGGAGGGCGCTCCGGCCCTTGTACGGCGGCTTGGATCTTCTTCTGGACCTCGAGCAGATCTCGTTTGCCCACCCCTCGCGCATGCGAGATGAACCCATGAGCTCTGAGCAACGCCAGCTGCTCCTTGAGTTGCCCCTCCAACAGTTGCTTTACCTCGACGAACTCCTTGGGCAGCTCTAGCCTCCGCCATTCTATCTCGATGGGCTTTACGTAGGGCAGGACGTCGAGATCCTTTTCTCCCCTGATCTCGACGTGTTCGATGAAGAGGTTGCGCTTCACCTCCTCGATGCGTGCCGCGTCGGCGCCGGGAGATGCCGTGAGCGCTAGGATCAAGGGATCCATGGCCTCGCGAACGTAGCGCTCGGCGATGAAGGCGTAGGGGTAGTCGCCGACCGCACGGTGGGCCTCATCGAAGATCAACAGGGAAAAGTCCCCGAGCGAGAGCCTGCCCGCAAGCAAGTCGTGCTCGACCACTTGGGGCGTCGCGAAGACCAACCGCGAGTTTCGCCATAGCTCCTTCCTCCTAGCTGGTGGGGTCTCGCCCGTTAAAACTTGAAACTCCCGCTCTGGCAGAGTCATGAAGCGGCAAAAGCTCTGCCGATGCTGTAGGGCGAGGGGTCTGGTGGGGGCCATCATCAGGACCTTGCTGCGCTGGATGCTCGCCAAGCGGTGGGCGGCGACCATTATCGCGATCTGGGTCTTCCCCATGCCCGTGGGGAGGACGACCAACGTGTTTCCCTTGATCGCCGTGCTGAAGATTACCTGCTGATATGTCCTAGCTTCTATGGAGTTCGGTTTGATCAAGGGATGTTGAACGTAAGGCAAGGCCAGCCCCCAATAACACCTCCTCGAACAGAGATATAAGCGACGAAACGTGGGCGTTTTCGTCTCATCCTCGGCCGAAGAACTCCCTCAAGCGTCGGGAGAGCTCCCCGGGTTCACCTCGCATTACCTCTAGCCTTTTACGCAACCAGCTGGGGATGCTGCGCTTGACGAAGGCCGTCGCGACCCTCCAGTCCAAGAAGACGACCGCCGCCCTGTCGGTGAGCAAGCGATGTGCTCGACCCGCCGCTTGGCACATTCGCCTGTGCGCGGGCAGGTAGTAACCGTAGAACATCCCCTTGCCTGGGAACTGGGACTCATAGTAATCTATCATCGCACGGACTCGCTCGGTGGGCTTCGCGTAGGGGATGCCTACCACCACCACGGCGTTCATCTGATCGCCCGGGAAGTCCCCGCCCTCAGCGTTCCTGCCCCCTATCACCCCTAGGAGCACGGCTCCCCCCTTCTCCGCGCAGGACTTGAAATCCCTTACCAACCTATCGTTCTTCGAGGACGACATCTCCCTTTCCTCCACGAACAATTTTTTACTCACCTTTGCCTCCAGCCCGGCCGCCAACAGGCCCTCGAGCACCTCGTAGCTAGCTGTGAACACGCCCACGTTTGCCGGGACTGCCTCCACGACCTCAGCTACTAGCTCGACGAGCCTCGCGTACATCTCCGGCCCACGATGGGTCTCCCTGGTCGTGACGCCGCGAACGACGAGCGCGAGCACGTTTTCCTCCTTAAAAGGCGATGGGTATTGGGCGACGATCGTATCCTCGGGCAGGCCCACGATGTCCCGGTAGGCCTCGAGGGGAACTAACGTGCCAGACATGCTTATCGTCGCATATGCGCCCTCGACCAACGGTCTGATTATGATCCTGGGGTCGAGAGCTTGGATCTCCAGCCTCACCACCTGCTGTCCCCTCTTACCCAGCGCCTTCGAGATCAGGCGTATATAGCTCGGCTCCTCGATCGTCGCCATCCACGTCTCCAGGAAGCTGCCGAGCTTCCTGACGTACGAGCGGGGGACCTCGCCACGTCTCACCTTCTGCAACATGTGCTCCTCGCCGATTCGCTGGAGCGACGAGACAAGCGCCTCTAACCCTAAGTCAAGTCCCTCCTGCCTCAACGCCCCCGCGATCGCGTCCAAGAGCTCTTGACCGCGCAGGAGCTCCTCGCCCTCCTCCTCGCCTATGCGTTCGCTCGCCAGCTCCTCGAGGAGCTCGTTCAGGCACCTCGCCGCGCGGAATGCGAGCTCGTTCTTGAACTCCTTGGCCTCGCGGGCGGCGGAGGCGATGGAAGTCGCGCTGAGCGAGTCGCTGGCCAGCTCCACGGCTATGTCCGGCAGGTTGTGAGCTTCGTCCAGCACCACGATGAGGTCGGAGAGGTCCGCGCACATGCTCTTCAGGAAAAGCAACCTTATCGTCGGGTCGAGCAGGTAAATGTAGCTCGCCGCGACTACCTTCACCTCCGCGAGGGCTTCCCTTGCCACCTCGTACGGGCAGAAGCCCTCTTGTTTGCAAAGCTCGATGAGGTCGGCCGCGAACGTGGGGCGCGACGAAATCGCGTCGCGGAGCTCAGCGACCCTTCGCTCGCGTTCGAGCATGTTCTCGTAGAACTCGCACTTTCCGAGCTTCTTGTACATGCCACAAGCGTACGCCGCGTCCGCAGCGCTCTCCGTGAACCTCCGCACCAGAGGGTTGATGCACATCTCGCGGCGGCCCCGCATGGAAATCCCGGAGATGGGCAGCTTGGAGCGGAGCACGTGGAGCTCCTCGACCACGCGATCCATCTGCTTGTGCGTGCGGCAGCAGTAGACTATCCTCCGCGCGGAAGCTTCCGGAGAGGAGAGGATGCCACAGAGCACGGCTATGGTCTTACCCATGCCCGTCGAACCCTCAAGCGCCGCGTGTCTGCCGGACGTCACGGCGTCCCTGATGACCTCCATCATCTCCGCCTGAGCTGGGCGGATCTCCGGGTAGGGGAAGATCTCGGAGATGGATGCCATCGAACTCTAATCTTCAGGCGGCCAATTTAATGGTGTACGTCATTATCCAGAAGATCAGCCACATGACGAAAAAAGGTGTGATGCCCGTCGTCGCTATCTTCCTTCCGGACTCCATCTGCGGCTGCGGGGGCTGCGGCTGGGGCTGGGGTGACGCCTGCTGTTGGGGTTTGGGCGGCTTCGCGATGCCGAACATCGAACGACACCACCTGTACCCCCCATAGAAGAAGACGAGCGCGAGGAGCAGGGCAACCCCTACGTTAGATATGAGGCCCGAAAGGGAGCCGGCGATCGCGCCCAGTACCGCGAAGATAACCGTAACCTTGCTTGTCGGCTCCATGCCCACACCAGCGCGGACCTCGTTTGGCTGAACAGTATGGTCTGAGCCCCTGGTG
>JAWCKY010000015.1:0-19075 GCA_038851365.1 Hadarchaeales archaeon (SeqCode) | reverse complement strand
AAGGGATTTTAACACCTTATCGAGCTTGGATCGATCGACAATCATAACTACGTCCACATCGCCTGTAACGCGGAAGGCCTGTATGATATCCAGTGATTTTATCTCTCGATATGCCTTATTCCTCATCCTCGGCTCGATCTTAACAAAAACAAAAGATCTGTTTGGTAAGCCCTCCAGCATGCGTGCTGCCCTCTCCGTCAAATCTATAAAACCCCTTCCCGTGTTTAGCAGACCGAGCTTACGCAGTTCCCGCAGGTGATTGCTCAGAGCCTGCCTTGTGATCCCAAGCTCGAGACATAATTTCGCCTGCGTCTTATCGATCCGCCATACCTGCATCGCTTTGCTTTCGGCCAACAGCTTTCGTAGGATGAAAAGCTGTCGCTCGGTCAACTCGCTTTTCTTCGGCATCGTTTTCACCCAAAAGTTAATTTTAACTTTACAATAGTAAAGACTTGCCCCCATCCTTAAATCCCAATTCTTAAGAGGCAAAACGAAAGGTATTTTTATACGCCTATTGATAAAGAAATTCGATCCAAAAAAGAAAAGGAGGGCAGGAAACTATGGCTGAGGAAAAGCAGACTGCTGAAAACGTCGTTTTTATTGGAGTGAAGCCAGTGATGAACTATGTGTTGGCAGTAATTACACAGTTCAATGAAGGGGCAAACGAAGTTACCCTCAAAGCACGCGGCAAGGCCATAAGCAGAGCCGTCGATGTCGCGGAGATCGTCAGAAACCGATTTTTGCAGGGGCTACAGGTACGAAATATAAAAATCGGTACTGAGGAGATGCAAACTGAAAGTAGGGTAAGCAACGTCTCTACAATAGAAATAGTGCTCGGAAAGGGCGCATGACGCCTTTCCGACACTTTTATTTTTCTTCTGGTAGTTAGTCTAGCGGAAAAGCATGTTTCTTCCCGCACGCGCTGATTCGATACGAACTATGCTCGAAAGGTTAACCGATAAAAGTGTAAAGCTGATATTCGAGTGGGGACCATGAAGCTCGATGATCTTGGCAATTGGCGTCGAACGCACTTTTCTACCGACGTTACCCCTGAGCTGGCCGGCAGCGAGGTAACGTTAATGGGGTGGGTAGGCAACATCCGAGATTTGGGCGGACTAAAATTTTTCATCTTGCACGATATCCGCGGCACGATTCAGATCACGGCGCCTAAGGCTAAAGTTGGTCAAGATGTGTTAAATAAGATAGATGCGCTGACGGCGGAGTCTGTCGTTGCCGTTAAGGGTAAGGTCGTTGCCGTCGAACAAGCGCCGCGGGGAGTCGAGGTCGTGCCCCAAGAAATCAAGCTGTTGAACTTAGCCACGACGCCGCTACCACTTGACCCAACTGGGAGAATTAAGGCGGACCTCGACACTCGCTTAGATGCCAGGGTGTTAGATCTTCGGCGGCCCAAGCAACGGGCGATATTCAGGATAAGGCATAAGGTCCTCCAGATAGTGAGAGAATTCCTTGTATCAAGAAACTTCATGGAAGTTAACACGCCGAAAATAGTGGCTACCGCGACCGAAAGCGGCGCCGCTCTGTTTCCGATCTCTTATTTCGATCGCGAGGCTTTCCTCAGCCAAAGTCCGCAACTGTACAAAGAAGTACTCACCGCTTGCTTCGATAGGGTCTTCGAAATAGGTCCGATATTTAGAGCGGAGGAACACGACACTACCCGCCACCTGAATGAGGTGACATCGATCGACATCGAAGCTGCCTTCGTGACCCAAGACGATGTCATGCAGATACTGGAGGAACTCATCGCCGAGGTCTTTAGAAGGGTTAGGATGGAATGTGCTGAGGAGCTGGCGATACTTAATCATGAGTTGGAAGAACTTAAAACGCCGTTCCGAAGGATAACCTACGATGAGGCCCTGAAGATGCTCGATGATGCCGGCATCAAGGTACCTTGGGGCGAGGACTTATCGACACCCGCAGAGCGCAAGTTAGGAGAGATCATCCCAACCGCGTACTTCATAGTCGATTGGCCAACGGCGATCAAGCCATTTTACATAATGCCTCGCGAGGATAATCCCGAGCTATCTTACGCCTTCGACCTAATGTACAAGGACCTTGAACTAGCATCCGGCGGGACGCGGATCCACCAAGAGGAGCTTTTGATCAAGCAACTTAAACAAAAGGGGCTGAACCCGGATCATTTTGAATCGCATCTCAAGAACTTCCGGTATGGCATGGTACCACATGCGGGCTGGGGGTTGGGACTAGATAGGTTAGTGATGGTATTGGCAGGTCTCGAAAATATACGGGAAGCTGTCATATTCCCGCGCGACAGGAAACGGTTGACGCCTTAATTTTCCTGTTGCCGACGATTGCTTAACCAACCAGGCAGCCGCGAACGCCATACCGCGATCGTTTCATAACAACCTTCGAAGCTTCCACAGGAGCTTTGGATGAGCTTTAACCAAAACCCTCAAAATTTCAGTTAAACTGATGCCCTCGAACTTCACCTCGCTTAGCGCCTTCGCCAATCGGTCAAGGTCCTCATCGGTCAAACTCACGAATATCTCCTTCGCCCTCAGGTAACGTTCGAGCCGCCGTCCCATGAGTTCTCGCCATCGCTTTTCGTATTCCGCCAATCGCTTCTCCGACGTGTCGCCCTCCTGCACCGCCTTAGCTGCAACCTCGCCAGCTATACTGCCGGCTCGCATCGCGGAATCGATTCCACCGCCCGTCAATGGATTTACTTGTCTAGCGGCATCGCCCACTACTATTAGTCCACTCTTGACCGTCCTCTTGAGCGGTCCGCTAACTGGTACCCCGCCAGCATTTATTTCGATGATCTTTCCTTTCTTGAGGTTGGGCATCTTTTCAACGAAGGCACTAAGATACTCGATAGCTGGCCTTTCCGCGCGACTGCCGAGGACGCCCAACCCAACGTTTGCGATATCATCGCCCTTCGGGAACACCCAAGCATATCCGCCAGGTGCGATGCTGCTACCGAAATAAAACTCCATCATCTCCGGAGATTCAAAATCCACGCCCACCATCTGAAATTGTACGCCAGACTCGATGTCGGAGAGCCTTAACGTCGTGGGGAGCCCGGCCCATCTCGCCACGCGCGAGCCAACGCCATCTGCGGCGATGATTACGTTCGAGAAAAATTCGAATCTTCCATCGGCTCCGATGCCTTTAACGCCTATCGGCTTGCTGTCCTCCATCAGTAGGCCGGTGACCAATGCTCCGACCATGAAATCCGCGCCAGCCTTGGCAGCGAGGGTTGCGAGATATTTGTCAAAGATCTTGCGATCCAAGATGTAGCCAGCCTTGCCCACTAATTTTTTCTCAGCTATGCGCACCTCTATACCCGATGGAGAAACAAGTTTAACCGCATTAGTTTTGTTAAGCGCCCACCTGGGGTTAGGAGCTATCCCAAGTTCTTTTAGGACATCCTCATTCAGGGCCTCGCCGCATTGTACCGGTACGCCAAGTTCCCTTCGCTTATCTAGTACGAGCACCTTAGCATCTAATTTAGCGGCAATCCAGGCAGCAGTTGAACCAGCCGGGCCCGCGCCGACAACTATGATATCATACTTCTCTTTCATTTCCTCGCCCCCGTTATCTTCCTTGTTTTTCCCTGCTTCTCACGTTCGAGAACAATTGCCCCCATTGGACAGACCCTAGCGCAGAGCCCACAGTTTGTACAACCTTCTCGTACGTTTACCTTTGTGCTTGAAACCTCGATCACATCGACGGGACAGACGCTTGAACAAGCGCCACATAGGATACAGGCGCTGACCTCGACTTTCATTTTTCGCCCTCACCCAAACTCCATCAATGTCCTCTGCTGCCTATCCTCCTGAACCCTGACGAAATCTGGTAGCATTTCTAAGTAGCCGTACCGCCCGCCACCGCCAGGAACTACGTGCAGTTTTTGCTCCCTAAATGCTTTGATCACCGCAGCCACCCTTCGGCCGGCAACGTTGGCTATATCGTCGACGGGCACATCCACCAATACTTTTATTTCGTCCCCGAAACGGCTCAGGAGCTTACCCCATAGCTCCTGGACTTGGGAATCGTGAGCGTCCAAGTGTCCGAACGCCAGTGCTAAAACCTCCGCTAATGGAGCTATCCGTAGGTAATTGGGGCGGTGGGGGGGATGTCTGGGCTCCGGATAATCTGCCAACTCATTTACGCGATCGAAGACGCCCTTTTTTATCGAACCTCCGCATCTGTCACATCTCCAATTGAGCGCCTTTGCCTCCGTTAGCTCAAACTGCTTAAAACATTTGGAGCAGGCCGAACGATAGTACTTTCCCAACCTAGGGTCGAAACCGACGTTCAGGACTACTGCCCTACCGTCCTTGCGCTCGATCGCCTTGGCTATCTCATCGAAGGTCTTCTCAGCTAGCGCTAGCCTATTGAATTCTCTGCCAAGCTTGTCTGGCCAAGGTGAGTGAGCGTCGCTATTCGACAAAAACGTTAAGTTTGCGAGCTCTTTTATTCGATCGGCCATGTAAGTATCCGCACTTAGCCCAAGTTCTATAAATCTGACATCGCGTGCCCGATCTCCATAGCAATCCCATATGCTATCAAACTCCTTGTACATGCTAGTCCACGGAGTGAAAGCATGGCAAGGGCCGATCAAACAACCGTGAGCGATCGCGACATCGACAAGCTCTGGAGCATCTAGATCGAAGTGGGCCCGACCGTCGGCATCGATATCCGGGGAGCGGTTTTTCAATTCCTCTCGAAGATCCTCCGCTACGGCAATGGAGGGTATCAAGAGCAAATGATGGACCCTATGCTGATCTTCTACTTCAGCAGTTAAAATGAACCTCGTGCCCCACTTGGGGTGTTCATATGTTCCATCGGCGGTTTCGACGAGTTCTTCTTTGATGCTCTCAAGCCACTTCTTGTGTAAGGCATCACCGGTTCCAACTATTGCCAATCCCTTGAGTCTCGCCTGTCTGGCGATCTCGCTTATGACCATCCTGCTAGAAGTCGCGCCCGAATAACGCCCGTGAATGTGAAAATCAACGGAGTGGATGTTTAACTCCACTAGACCAAGCCTCAACTATCCTATATACCAAGCCTCTTCCTCCATGCGGCGCTTTTCCTTGCGCGCTTTGAGCTCCATATCCTTCCTCATGCGGCTAATGAGGCGCTCGGTCTCTCTCGCCCTGAGCTCCAACTCCGACATGTCGACCTCGATCCCCAAAATCTTCGTCAACACCTCCAGCACCGATTGGGCCGCTCGATGATCGACGACCATACCATGGGTCTCGCACAGGAGACAAATGCCTCGCATGCCCCATAACTTCCCTAAAGCTAACAACAACCCAGATGCTCCCACGATTGGCCCATCTCCCTCCTCAATTACTGCCCCGTGTTTTTTGCATATTTCCATCAACTCGGGGTCGCTTGCCACACCTATAACCTTGGGCCGGCCTCGCGGATATCTGCCAGTCGCGTAACCACCTATGGTAAAAAGCTGCTTGACACCTAACTGCTTAGCTAAGTCGAGGATCTTCTTCGTTACTTCGTAATGTCCTTCGGGTGAAATTGCCTGCACGTCCCCGATCAAAATTATGATGTCCTTTCCACTTGGGCTAGCCCAATAGAACTCGTTTCTTACTAGCCTGACAACTCCACCTTTTTCCACGTAAACATGATGGGGGAAGTAGGGTGAATAAAGCTCGGCGAATTTTTCCGCCTCAAGCTCAACCACGAGGTGCTCCGCTGCCAGCTTACCAACGTATCCCATGCCTGGCAATCCCTCGATCAAAACCGGTTCCTTCAATTTTGGCTTGCTCAGAAACTTGATAATAGATTCGTTCATTTTTCCTCACCCGTATGCGAGATCTGTTTCTTCAATAAACGTCTGTACTTGCCGTATGGGTCCTGCGGCGAAAACCTTGGGGGGTGGGGGGAAATGGTCTTCCCGCCGCAGTCCGGGCATAAATCCTTCAGCGTGTATCGGCCACAATTTTTGCATTTTCTCATCCTCAAAACTACCCACCTTTCGAAGCCATGTGGAATTCGCCTTTACCGCCTGCCTTTTTTACGAACGAGATCGCGCTTTCGGCCGCTTTCTGCATGATGCCCTCCGCCACCTTATATGACGGCGCGGTGACCTTGATGCGATAGCGGGGTGACCCAACATAATAAAACTCTACGTTTACCCCGTCGCTCTTCACGGAATCGCGCGCATTGATCATGGCAGATTTTATTACCTCAACTCCATCTGGAGTCGGGCAGCTTAAGTCAACGTATCCCATCACCTCGACAGTCGTGGGCTCCACTATTGTGGATGCGATCTCGGCGATTGAATCTATCCAACGATTGTCCGCAGCGAGACCGGCGATGACCTCTTTGCCTTTCGTTGCCACCGCCTCATACGCTGAATAAAGGTCCCCGAATTTATCTTGGAGGGCAAATCCTATTTCCTCGTAAGCCTCATCCAAACTCTTGTTTAATTTCCTCGCGACCAGTTCCAGTAACTTTTCCGCTCTCTGCTCACGCTTCCACTGCTGTATCTTCCACCGACGCTGGCCATCCTTGACTCGGCGGAGTGATAAGTCGATCTGCCCCTTTTGGGGGTTCACCGTTAAAACCTTACACACGACCTTTTGACCCTCACGGACGAAGTCCCTGATGTTTTTCACCCAACCTGAGGCCACTTCCGAGATATGGATCAGTCCTTCCTTACCGCCGTACTCATCTAACCTCGCAAACGCGCCTTGAGCGAATACTTCCGTTATGGTGCAGATGACCAATTCATCGACGGTGGGCCATTCAGATCTCCGGCGCACCACATTCATCACCTACCTCGCCGGACCTATTATCGCGGCCCGGATCTCCGCTTTGCCGCCACGGGGTATGGCCAACGTCTTGCCGCAAACGAGGCATTTTACTATCGAGCTCGCGTGGCTGTAAATCATTTGCTCATTTCCACAATCATTACACCTCACTTTTAAAAAACGTGCCCGCGACCTAACCGACTGCATTTTCTCCACCCTATTCGCCTATTTCTATACTTTTTGCCCTGAAACCTCGATGTGGATGAGATTTTCCACATTCCTTACATTTGAGCATCAAGCTGATCTTCTTGGTGGTCTTGGCGAATTTTCTTTGCTCAGACCTTGGCTGACTACCGTAGCCCGCCATAACTCGCGCGAATTGACGCTGACCCCAGCTAAGGGCACGCGCCGCCCTCTTATGCACTTGGGTGACGGTGTGCACGGTGTGCTTGCGGCAAAACGGACAGTGTGTGCGAATTTGCTTCGGTATCTTCATTTTTGGGCACCTCGAATGGTTTCTATTAAAGTTTCTTTCACCGACTAAAAATGTATCGCTATGGGTTCTCTACTTCTATCCTTCTCGCGAGCCCATGCTTCAAAATGAGCTCAGCGGTGCGCTTGGGCAAAAAGGCTGCTTCGCACTTTTTGAATGGACCGTATGGTTTCAAGTCATCACCGATTATTTGGGGCATTTCAGAGGAAAATACCAATAGTATATTCGTGATCTCACGTGGCGGTGCAATTTCCGCTTTTCCGATGATTGCCGGGACAACTAATTCTGTACGTAGCTCGTCCAAAATGCGTCTGATCTCAATAAACGCTTGACGCTCGCGCTCAATGAGGGAATTCGGTGTGCGTCCCTTCGCCACTTCTTCCATAGCCTTGAGCAAACGCAGGAGGTAAATTTCTTGCACCATCCTAGTAACGTTTTGAAGTTCCTTCTGAAGCAACTCCTGCCTAAATCGTTCAGAGCGCCTGAGTTCTCGGCCCAGTTCCGCTACATGTTGTGAAATCTTCGAATAAAAGTCGGGCGGCAAATCCGTAAGTTCTTGAGAGGCCCATTCCCCCTTCCATGCTTTTTTTATATCATCGAAAGAAAAGTCAGCCATCAACTCACCCGCTCGTAAACAAATTTTGGAATCGCGTCCTCCAAGTGAAAGTGCTCCATATCACGTACCAACATGCACTTTAAGCTAACCCCCGAATGCAAGCTAGATGGCAATCGGAGTATACGTTTCGTATCGATCGTGACTTTACCATCTGTGAATTCGGAATTCAACCTCGTAAAAAACTCCAATAAATTTCTGAAAGTTTTTGGTCCCATCCCTTCGAATCTTTCAAGCTCTTGGAATCTTCCTGCGCGTATGGCCGCCAGTACCCTCTCCTTTTCTTTTATTAATTGTTGGGCCAAGGACCTGCGCATTCCCTGGACTTGTAAAAGCCGTTGCTCGTCCATGCGGTTGAACACGCTTGCGACACGCTCTCGAAATACGCGTGAATACCCCAACGTCATCGCAACGTCGGTGGGGACGACGCAACCGGTAACGTATTCCACGACTTTGGCCCGCTCCGTCTGCTCGAATCTCATAACCGACTCATCTGTCACCCTGATGTGGAATCCGCGCCCTGAGAATACAAAGTGGATGTTATGAAGATCCAGATCCGAGCGCATCGTTTCGGCAAATTGTAGGGAGATCTGACGTGCATCCTCCAGGCACTTTTCACAGACCATCCCGCTTGCGCAGTTGCAACTCTTAAGGGGCAAATCTTTCGCGTCCACATCGAATACGAGCTCCGATTTCAACCATCCTTTTCTCAAAGCGGGTTGTTCGTAGAGGGCCACACTGGCATAGGCCGCATATGGCGCCTTGCCGCGCAGGAAGTCTCCCAATTGTTCAACCGTCATGAATTGGTTGTACCTATGGCTTGGCCCACTTCCATCCAAATCGAATCCAAATTCGCGCAACGAGAGGGTATGGAGAATAAAGTCCGGGAGCTCACGCTTATTCCACTCTTCCCTATAAAACTGCAACCTCTCCTGCAGCGTCGCCTCTTTCAGTTGCATTTAATCCTCACCATGAAACTTCGATTGTTCAGCCAATTTTTTGTAGTAGTAGGTAAGCGGGTTCCTTATCTCGCGACAGAGATCATCTGGATCGCAAAGTATTGGGGCCGCTACTCTTATTTTGCTACAATTCGGTGTGCGGTACCACTTCGACCTACCGCTATCTTCAAGTTTTGGTTCATGAACCATTCCAAACCCGAGATGATAAAAAATATTCGCCCTCTCTTGAGGTTGATCCTTGAAAAGGGGCGGGTTACACCTCTCGGCCGCCTCGAATATCAGCGGTACTATCTCATCGCGCACGATCGATATGTCGTCGATAAAATCGGCTATCCGCGAAACTGCCTTGCCAGAGGGTGATATTCGAGCGTACGATAAAAAAGAAGTTAACAGGACCGTGATCGCATAATTTCTAGCTCCTGAGCCAACACCTGCCAGAGCTTTTTTGACACACGGCGGGAAAAACTCTGAACGAAGCCTCGCACGCGGGATCTTAGCGAACCTTTCCCTCCACTCCACTTCGGGTGGCAGGAGCGATGCTATCTTTTCGCCAATGTCCGTGAAAAATTTTGAAGCCCCTCCTGCGTCGGCGAAGCGCTCATAAACCGATGCTATGTACTCTTCCGTTTTCACAGCTATAAAACCTGCGAAGAGGTCCCAAAGCTCACGAGGGGTTATTATGGCCCAGCCGTTTATCAGGTATAGCTCGGTCAATTCCAGCCTGCGATGTTTCAGCAGGGGGGATAGATCCGTCCAACGCACGGCATATTTAGGCAGGTATTGGATAAGCACACGGTCGTCGACCACTTCTACACCGTTTCTGGCCAAGCACTTGTTTCTGAGCCTAAAAAAATCCTCGTGGGGTATCCTCACGTCGTCCAACCTTATTTCGTCTCTTAGCTCCAATTGCCTAAACTTAAAGGAGAGCCTCACCGTTTCTAAGCAAAGATCTTCGTAACCGCGTTTGAAGAGATCGTACATACGGTATTTTACCGTCTCCCTCGTGGCCTCACTTACCAGACGCGTTTCTCGAGAATATGGGTACGAAACCGCCGCCACCGCTTGGCACATGAGGTAAAACGAAAGTACATCCATGCGGATGGATTCGGGGTTGGGATCCACTATCATCTCCCGACCAGTTTTCCACCTCGTGCGTTGAATCGCTCGCTCGATTATCTCGGGTGGTAGCCTTTCGAGCGGCGGCGAAGATCGAACTATCTCCTTCGCCTCTCGCGTAAACGGGTCGAGCACAGCGGCATATTCCGGCCCAATCAACGTGACCCTACTCCGCTTCGATCCTTGGCGCTAACAAGAAACGTAACCTGCCCTTTCCATCGGCTATTGGGAAATCGAGTTGTATAGGCAAATTCGAACCTAAGTTAATGGTCATTACATCGGTCGAACTGGCCGCCTTAGTCATGTCGGTGAGGTATTTTATGTTGAACATAGCGCGGGCCGCTTGTTTCACGTCCAGTTTAAGTAGGGCAGGGTCCCCTTTCTGAAGCCTCAATTCGGTGGCTCCCTTATCGCTCTCCGTATGCATGGAGAGCCCATCCTCACTTAGCTCAAATTTTACGTTGTCGCCGACTATCTCCGCGTCTCGCAGACCATCTTGAATTACTCCCGCCATCACATCGGCAGTCGCGGTAAACTGAAGTTTTGGCTCCGGTAGCTCCGATTCGTCGATATCGATCAATGGCATGCTGAACCGCCTAGTGGACGCACCCCTAAAAATTAAAGTCAGACGATTCTTTTCCTCATCGTACTCCAGTGAAAATTCATCCTCAGCCTTCGCGCGAGCCATTATCTTGTTCATTTCCACCAAGTCTACGCCGAGTACTACGGGCCTCTCAACGTTATACTCCACGAACGCCGTTGCCGGCAACTCGAAGTCAACGAGTGCAACGTGCGATGGATCCATTGCCTTCATTTTTATTCCGGCAGGTGTGAGTTTAAACGCTGCTTCGTCTATCAAGCTGGATATGGCGCTGACGCAGGTCTTCCAAACCTTAGAATCGACCATCCGCATTTTTATCATGCATGTCCCCCACTTCTTAGTTCAAGCTCCTTTTCAAATTTTCTTATTTCTCGTCTAACCTCCTCATAAAGTTCTAGGTCGAGCCCATCCACTCGCTGCACTATCTCGGCGTGTAGCTCTAGGACATCGCCTGCGTTAAACGGCGCACCGAAGACCCTGACCTTAGAGCCGATCGAAATTCTTTCCGCAATCGCTGGGTCTTCAAATATCACCGTGATCTGTCCTGAGCCATCGTCGAGCACGAACTCCGAATCTCCCTTGTCTATTACCAACCCAACTACTCTGACGCGTTCATCTCCAATTCTTATCTCAGATATCCTTCTATCCCTTGCAGATTTTTTCCTCGGTGAGGCGAACTCCTCCATCCTCCTCCCCTACGCGTATTCCCTCCACACTCGACCACATTTAACACAACGGTAGAACCTCGTGGACGGCTCATCCGCAGAACGTGTCTGCCTAACCCACCAATAAGCTTTATTATGCCTACAACTCGGGCAGATGACGTGCGCTGTAGGCAAAGTCGTGAGCGTATCCTCAACCACCACCAATTCCTCCTTTCTTTTAGACTTTTGAACGAGCTTGTAACCTTCAAGCTTTGTTGCCTCTTTGCTATACCCGCAAACGCTGCACGCCAAAACGAAGTTTTCTTCAACCTTTTTTGGCAACATCAAATTACCGCACTTCGGGCAAAATTCCATGCGCTCACCCGAATCCCGCATCCCTTAACATCTTCGCGTGGTCAAACGCGAGCTCTTGCCAAGGTATTTTCCCGAAAGCCCGTACTTCCATCGCCTCGTCCGAGGTCGATAATTCACCGCTCACGCGCTCAGCCAAAAAACAAATAGAAACCAAATGCCCCCGAGGATCGCGGTTTGGGTCGGAATATACCCCCACAAGCCTCTTCAGCCTTACTTTTAAACCGGTTTCTTCCTCAGCCTCGCGAACCGCGGCCTCCTCCACCCGCTCGCCGTACCTCACGAACCCTCCAGGCAAGGCCCATCTACCCTTGTATGGCTCTCGCGCGCGTTTAATCAATATTACCCCTTCCGAGGTCGGGATGATGATGTCCACCACTAACAGCGGATTGCGCTCTAACACCATCTAGTCCCCCCTTATGAGAAGCGACAAATATCCTACCTTTGGGATGACGAACCTTACCTTTCCTCTAACGTCCTCGGGGTTCACCAATTTGGGGTCTGGTCCGAGGTTAGCATCTCCTTGGGTTCTAAATTTTATATGACCATTTTCGTCTACCAAAACCTCTATGACGCGGTGTACTATCAACGCCTCCTGTAACTCAGAGTAATAAACTATGATATCACCACGTTTTACGTCGGTGGGCGAGCTAACGCCCTCTACTATTAGCAAATCCCCTCGTTCGAATGTCGGTTTCATGCTGTTCGACACCACTGCCATCATAGGCGTTTCGGTGTTCAGCAAAAGCATCAATGTGCCCCTAAGACCGAAATAAAGGATTGCTATGATCAGGATCGCTGTGACCACTTCGCGCGCTACCTCACTTTTAGTCGCATTTGTATGCCCTTCCTACTCAACATCCTCGCACCTCTGCGGCCCGACGCCGGTTGCGATCAAATGGGCGACGCGTAATGGTTCTGGCATTAAAGCATGCGTACACGTCAATCTAATCACGCGCTCCGCATCTGAACGGCTTATGCCCGCAAACTGCATGTATAGCGGTTTTGTGCCTCTCCTTAATTTAACTTGATATAGTTTGCCGGCTGACCTAAGCATCTCCCAACGTCTCTGCCATTCCGGCAGGTTCTTCAAGGCTTTTTTGACCTGAGCCATGTTGGGCCGCTTCCTCGAAGCCACGATCACCGGCAAACCGGTTCGTTTGAATACCTCCTTAAAACCGGCAACTGTTACCCCTTCCATCATCACGACCCTGAGTTGTCCCTTGTGACGGCTCTTGTTGATCATCTCGATTATTCGCTGCGTGGCGTCGAACCCGTCCTTTTGAACATGCGCGTGCAAAACCCCCTCCAACCAGTATCCTCCCCGAAATACTGCGCCGACGAGCAACACGGTGCCTCTAGCGTGTGGTTCGAACGGTCCATCGTCTATCCCCACGACCCTGATCTCTGGCTTTATGTCCCAAAATTTGACCGGTTTCAAATAAATCCCCCAATAGCCGGTCGATGTAGTTGCAATATCATTTCTTCAGCGCTTTTGACAACTTTTTGCGTAAGTCATCGCATTTTTCAATTATCCGTTCGGCTGCCTCCACCAAAGCTCGCTCCGGCGACTTGCCCTTTTTTACCTTCACGAAAAACGTGGGATGGCTCAGCAATGGATGCTCGATCGCATAAGATGCTATTGCGATATCTTCGTCTTCGTGAAGCGCCTTACGTAAAACGTTGCAAAATGTGTGATCCTCGCCAATGATTTTTATCGCCATGCTTTCCGCATCCTTGTTCAGCAGTTCGAGTTCCATCACGGCACCCATTAGACTTAAAAATCAACTCACTTATGAGGATTGCGACCGCGATGTCAGCGCTAATATTTTCTTGGTCAAAGCGCGAACCTCATCCTTCTCTCCGTATATTCTTATCTTAACCGAGCCCGGACGCGATTCTGCGATAATATCTGCGTCCATTTCACCCAACGCTTGCATCAACTCGATCAACTGTCTTCGACCGGAGACCTTTACGTTTAAGACTCGCTTGAGTTTTTGCATTTCAAAGTACTCCTTGGCGATAGTCGCTCGCGATCTTCCTGAACTCAACATTTCCGCAATTTGGGCACCTCAGCTTTGAGTTATCTCTATTCAAAAGCGTGCGACACTTCGAGCAAGATGCTACGATGACGCCCAAGTTATCACCAACGGTCGAGAGCTGAACAGGTACCCTTTGTGCATTTATCACCCGGGCCCGCACTATGTCTCCCGGCCTAAACTCTCGGGTCAAATCTTTGACATAACCCCCCCGAACTTGAGACACGTGGATGATGCCTTGATCCGGAAGCGGCAACTGGCGATCTTCTCTTCCTCGGAGCACTGCTATGCGCACGCTCGCCAGTTGATCCCTGACTTCCTCCACCCTTCCGATTACCACGTCACCACGCTTTAGCTCAGGGGGCTGCGGGGCCCTAGGGAATACTGATATCCTCTTCATTCTCACGTCGACGAGCACGACGCCGGTGCAAGAGGAATATATCTTGCCTCCTTCCTCGTAAGCACCATCGCCCGGCATAAATTCCTCGGCGGTGGCGAGGAACTCGCCCGGGACGACGAATTCACCCGTCTTTATTTCTTCTACCATATCTCTTCCCCCTCTCAATTCGGTAAAGGTCAACTTTAAACCTATATACGTCTCGTGTATGGAACTCGAATTGCCTTGGGATGTGAAATTCGAGTTCAAGTCTATCCGTTATCTTCCCTCCTAAATCTCTTACGACCCCAGCTATGAACGCGCGGTTCCTCTGAACTGCTTTGTGGAGGGAATAGACCACCTCCGCCAACTCGAGCGCTTTCCTCAAAAAAAGGATATCCGCGCCCTTCTTTTGAACGCCGAAGGGCGGGTTTTGGATCACCGTGTCAATTCCGCTTGCCTTAAACTCGACGACATCACACTTCACCCAAGCAATGCGTACGTTCGCCCTTCGAGCGTTTTGTTTGGCGACCTCAAGCGCAGTCGGATCTATGTCTACTCCTATCACCTTTCTTGCACCCAAGAGGGCCGCACCAATGGCGAGCCGCCCTGTGCCGCAACCCAAATCGCAAACGACCTTGCCCGTGATGTCACCGCGCGTATAGCTCATGAGCAGCATGGTGGCCGCCACATCACCGGGTGTCATGTATTGTTCGAGATCCAAGCTGGGGCTGGGATGGGGAGCCAGCTTCTGAAGGGCTATCTCAAGCTGCTTCTTCTTCATCGAGGCCCTCAAAATCCTCCCTCCGCACTTCGTCTAGCTTGTACGGCTCGAAGCTCGTCTCGCCTAGCATGACCATCGCTTCAAACGGTGTCAGCACCGGCTTGTCGAAGCGCTCGGCATCGTCTATGGGTATGCGCGGACAAGCGACGCACACGAAGGCGTCCAACCTGAAATCCGCTAGGTCCTCTGGCCTCACCTCATCCACCACTAATAAACGAGCAGGAATACCCGCGCGCTGAAGGCTGCAAAGCAAGGTCGAGGCCAACTTGAACCGCGCTTGGCCCGGCTTGACGCTGACCACCACGCCGAACCTCTCACAAGCTACTGCCCTAGCGATCATCGCTCTCCTGCGGCGTAGGAAATCCTTTAGCTTGAGTTCGAACTTTTCGGATCTCCCAGTAACCGGGTTTACCACTACGACCTGTTTACCGGTGGAAAGGGAGATGCCCAGCGGGTGAAATCTACCGGTCCCTAAGTAGAGGAAGCCATCTACATCTTTCGCTACAGATCTCACGCAATGGAGATCGCAGCCTAAGATTTGTCCAGGATATTTCGCCCTCCAGCCAGGCGGCCCCAAGATTGGTTCTAAACCGCGCGAGCGCAGGACCTCGACCACGTCTTTGAGGTTGTTCACGTGTTGTACGGTCGTCGCCAAGCCCACGCGCTTAAACTCCAGCTCTGGAAGCGCCTGCTCGATCGCCCTTAAGAGGTTAAGGCTCATGCGCGCTTCAACGTAGAGCACGGGAAGACACGTCGACAGGCCCATATCCGAATGTCCGTAGTGAACGAGCACGTCGCAACCGAGCCGCTTCGCGAGGATATCCGCGACATCACACCCTCCATAGCAACTATCGCCCAATATCAACGTCTCGACGCCCAAATCGTCATAAACGGGCAATATCTCGGGCAAGTATCCCCTAAGACCTGCCGGTAACTGGATCGCGGCCCGCCTTACTTTATGCCGTTCGAGAAACTGTCTGACCCTGTCTAGCTCAAAATCGTACATTGTCACACCAGTTTTTCTAAACACTTGTTGATCCCATGAAATAAGGGCTTGTGAAAAAATTTATTTATAGGAAGGCGTCGCAATGTTGTAAGAATTCGATTGAAGTCAAAAAGGTGCTTTGAATGAGGGAGAAAAAAGAAGAGTTAGTGGTGTGGTTCCAAGATCTGCGAAAGGAGGACGTACCGCTCGTAGGGGGAAAGGCAGCAAACTTGGGAGAGATGTTGTCAAAGGGTATACCCGTACCATCCGGGTTCGCGATCACGGCCCCTACTTACAAAAAATTCATCGAGGAGACCGGAATCGCGAGAAAGATATACGAAATAATACGCCAAGCGGATCCCAAGGACCCAGCGCAACTCCAAGAGGCCTCAAAGAAGGTTAGGGAACTCATAGAGTCCACCCCCGTGCCAGATGACATAAGACATGCGATCTTGGAGGCCTACGAAAAACTCTGTAAGGAAGTTGGGGTCGCGCAAGTGCTCGTAGCGGTCAGATCCTCAGCGACCGCCGAGGACTTGCCCGATGCTAGCTTCGCGGGGCAGCAGGAAACCTATCTGAACGTGAAGGGAGGGGAGGAGCTGGTGGAGAAGGTCAGAAAGTGCTGGAGCAGCTTGTTCACCCCGAGGGCGATATTTTATAGAGTTGAAAAGGGCTTCGAGCACGAGAAGGTCTACTTGAGCGTCGTCGTTCAGAAGATGGTGAACGCTAGGTCCGCTGGCGTGCTCTTCACCATCCACCCCGTCACCGGCGATCCGAGCAAGATCGTGATCGAGGGGAACTGGGGGCTGGGGGAAAGCGTCGTCAGCGGTGCCGTGACGCCTGATAGGTTCGTCGTGGACAAGGAGACCCTCGAGATAGTGGAGAGGGCAATAGCGACCAAGAAGGTGGAGTACATCAGAGATCCGCTTACGGGGAAGACGATCCATGCCGAGGTACCGAAGGAAAGGCAAGACGTGCCCTGCCTCACGGACGAGGAGATCAAGAGGTTGGCGGAACTCGGGAAGCTCATCGAGCAGCACTATGGCAGGGCCCAGGATGTGGAGTGGGCGATAGATAAGGACGAGCCGTTCCCGCAAAACGTGTACATCGTACAATCGCGCGCCGAGACCGTGTGGAGCGCCAGGGGCAAGGAGCGAGAGAAGGTCGGGCTGAAGTGGGCCGTCGAGCACAGGCTGGTAACGAAAGGGTTGCCCGCGAGCCCGGGCGTGGGCGCTGGCGTCGCGAAGGTGGCGATGACCCCGGCCGAGGCTTCCAAACTGATGGAAAAAGGCGATATCCTGGTGACGGAGCTTACGAACCCTGATTGGGTCCCGTACATGAAGATCGCCTCCTCCATAGTAACGGATAGCGGCGGATGGACATGTCACGCGGCGATAGTAAGCCGCGAGATGGGCATCCCATGCATCGTGGGCACGGGAAATGCCACTGACGTGTTGGTGACCGGACATGAGTACACGGTCGACGCGGAGGTCGGCCACGTCTACGAGGGGATAGTCGAGGAGGTATTGGCAAAGCGAGAGGAGGTGAAGCTCCCGAGGCCGGAGGAAATCCCTAAGACGAAGACCAAGGTTTACGTTAACCTCTCCATCCCCGAACTCGCCGAGAAGATAAGGGCGGAGACGCTCGCGGACGGCGTTGGTTTGCTGCGCGCCGAGCACATGATGCTTGGCATAGGCAAGCATCCTCGCCTGCTGATCGAGGAAGGCGGCGAACAGCTGATGATAGACAAGTTCGCGGAAGGAATAGCCCAAGTGGCGAGGGCTTTTAGCCCTGGCCCGGTCGTCTACCGCTTCCTCGATTTCAAGCCCGACGAATTCCTCAGCCTGCCCGGTGGAGAAAAGTACGAGAAAGAGGCGGGCCACGTCGGGCCTAACCCGCTGATAGGCTATAGGGGCTGCTTCAGGTACGTCAAGGAGCCGGATATCTTCAGGCTGGAGTGCAGGGCTATAAAGAAGGTGCGCGAGGAGCTAGGACTCAAAAACGTCTGGGTGATGCTGCCCTTCGTAAGAACTATAGAGGAATTCCGTAGGGCCAAGCAGATCATGGAGGAGGAAGGGCTAAGGCGGGGCCCCGACTTCAAGCTCTGGATCATGTGCGAGGTGCCCTCGACGGTCTTCCTGATAGACAAGTTCATAGACGAGGGCATAGACGGCATCTCCTTCGGCACCAACGACCTGACGATGCTCATCCTCGGCATAGACCGCGATGACGCTTCGATCCAAGAGATCTACGACGAAAGAAATCTCGCGGTACTGCGCGCCATGAGCCACGTCATCAGGATCTGCCGCGAGAGGGGGGTGACGACCAGCATCTGCGGCCAGGCACCGAGCAACTATCCGGAGATAGTGGAGTTCCTGTTGGCGGAGGGTGCGACGAGCCTCTCGGTCAACCCCGATAAGGTCATCGAGACCAGGCTCTTGGTGGCGAAGATAGAGGAAAAGTTGAAGAAGGGCGGGGGCTCACGGGAGCCGATCTTCGCTCCCCAATGGTCCGAGAAGCTGGCTTAACTGGGGGAGTTCCGATGCCTAAGTGCGTCGGCTGCGGGAAGAACGTGAAGGACCCGGAGGATATCATCCTTTGCTCCGGCTGCGGGAAGAGGCTTTGTTCTAAATGCTATTCAAAACATCGATGTTGATCGAGGCAAAAAAGCGTTGCCTTTGCGGCTAAAGAGCCGCCGGTGGGCTTTGAACCCACGACCTATCGCTCTCCCGCGTTTTTGCTACGAGGCGATCGCTCTACCAGCTGAGCTACGGCGGCTCGTGTTAAATTGAATCCATATTGCTACTTTAATTTTTCGAGTTTTAGTGCGAAAACGACGATGGCGCCGGGGCAGGGATTTGAACCCTGGCGACCCAACGGGTCAGCAGATCTCGAGTCTGCCGCCTTACCTGGCTTGGCTACCCCGGCACTTGATATTTTTTGAGAGCGGGAATATAGGATTATCTACTTGAAAATCGTCACCAAATAAAAAATGAGGATGTGCCCGCCAGCCCCCCGATCTTCTGTTACGGCCCGTAGACAGCTTGGACCCCAGTTATATCGCCAGGTTCGAGCGAGATCTTGATGACCTCCCCGTACTCCGCATAGCCGTACATCGTCATCGCCCAATAGGTGACGTCGTATATGTCATCCAGCCCGGACCAATGACCGGCCTCATGGGTTACTATGTTTTGGATGTCGAACGCATCGGTGAGGACGTAGCCAGTTTCCTCATCGTCCAGGTCGATGCCCCACTTGTAATAAGAGTTGAGGATTATATCGGCGTCCACGATCTCCTTCGTGCTCGAGTTATACCAAATGGAGGCTACCGC